>VXSC01000047.1:214218-331847 GCA_009838195.1 Rhodothermaceae bacterium
GCTTAAGCCTGCTGGCGGAGACGGATCCAGAGTGTACGTCATCGGAGGCTGTCCTAAGATTGCTTCTGGAAGCTGGATTGGAGTGAGGGGGACTCCGACAGTCAAGAATTGGGTGGCAACTGCAGACTCGAAGCGAATTAATTTCTCTGGATCAGGCATCAACATGCCACTAGCGACAACCTCCCACTCGAAAAAATCGCGGTTGTCTGCCTTGTGAACGAACACACTGTTGAATGCAGAAATAAGGCTATCGGTAGCATGATTATCGATCATGTACTGATACAGATCGTCGAAGGGGCCATAGACCGTCTGCTCCCCGCCCAAGAACGATAGAAAACCCTCTCCAAACTTTTTGAACTTCTCGCACGAATAGAGATAATTGGCCTGCTCAACTTTGTTCTCGACCATGTTATTGATAGAGTATTCGTAACGGATCCTTTGTAGGTCAATTCTGTCCTTGAGTGCATCGACAAGGTTTCGGTTGATAGCAAAGAGGGTGTGGTATTGAAGTTCTGGTGTGACTTGGCCCCACTTGTCAGGGGTCCATTCGTCCATCCTATAGCCGCCGTTTAGCAGATCCGACGCGATGTAATATCGCGAATACTGGCAGAAATTATCCTAGTCGGTAAAGCTTCCCTTGTTACAAGGTCCTCCCATGTCTATGACCCCCAAAGGTTGACCAATTGACTTCGTCCAGTGGTCCAGAAATTCGGCTGCATCGTTACCGTGCATAGACCCCGCGAATAGATTTCCACCGGGTGCTCCATGTCCACTATACATCAAATGGTGGTCCGAGTCTGGATGTTCGCTTGATAACAAAGATGCGATATCCATGAATGCAGACTTCAAGAATTCGCTTCTCTCAGAAGGGTAACCCAATTCCGGCAATCCAGTGTACTGTCTCAGTCGAAATTGCTCACGATAGGCTATTTTCTGTTCGTCGCTAACATCGCCCGCCAATCCGTAAAGAGGATCGTATTCATTTGGAAATGCATACAAATGTACCGTAGAGATCTCTTCCCATATGGCTACCTCATAGAACTTAAGAGCATTGCTTTCCTTCCGCTCAGCAGCTGACGTCCAGCCGCCTGTCGAAGCATAGGGCATCCAATCCGTCGTGACGCGAACAACTCGCAGTATTACATTATGACTTGTAGCCTGTCCCAAAGTGGATATGGTAGGAAAAACGAGGAGCGGAAGCAACGAGATCAGTCGTATCATAGTAACTAGAGGTGGTTTATCCCTACAATTTTTCTGTGCTTTGGGCCTACAGCACTCGCCTTCATTTATGCAAATAAAAGTGGCATCGTTTGAACCATTTCATTTTTTGTAGATCTGCCCTGTGTGTGACGGATTGGAATTCAGTAAGACTGATTGATCTGGTTCTTCACAAGAACCGATGGCCACACGGCATTCGCCTTGTGAACATTGTCCAGCCAGAAGGTCGCTATGGACAGGAACTCTGACTAAGATAGTAATATTTCAAGTACTTTTTTCGTAATTCTATTTTTTATCTGTTGCATGATGGGAAATACTTGTTATATTACTGTTCATTCATGATCGATTGCATCTTCGAGCCAGAGTATTGAAAAATCACGATCACTTTATCGGCCGGCGCATGGCGCGAGATCCGAATGCTTCTTTCAAAACAAATCGAGATGGGGCGAATAACTAAATCCGAGGGATCTACGAAAAGGCAGGCAATTGAACCTCCCCCTGCATCTTATTAGAGATGTCTTAACCAAGTACTCTGTTGTAGTGAGGCCTCGCACTCTTTCAGTATGCCTCGCAGTTCCTCATCAGTCCGCTGTGGGGACCCAATTTTCTGGCTATTGAGGTCCCTGTTTGTACCCTACCAACCTGCTGTTAGCTTGAAAATATCAGCCGCTCATGGCCTCAGCTCTGGTAGCCGAGGCTTCTTCATATAAACTTGCTCGGTATCTGAGAGAGCAATTTCGATCAGGCCCTACATAGGTCTTTTCAAGGACTGATTATCTGACCCAGGATCAACAATCCGAAGGGATGAAGACGCTTTTGAGGATTCACCCCACGCTATGCCTTCCGTTCCCAAGGTGGGTGTTCTGGAAGCCTTTCCCTCAGCTCACTGATCAGTCCTTGTTCGTAAGAGCCTTGATACTCGCAGGCAAAGAACCGGTCGAGTGCTTCATGCTGAAGCCGCTCCCAAGAAGATTCTTCCTCGCCCGGCAGGACTGGATAAAAGCATGCTTCCACACTCTTCGCAGCCCGATAGTCACTGAATGCATCCCCAATCATAAGCATATGATCAGAAGCGTACTGACTGCCTGCTAAGGTAGATAGCTGATGGGATTTGGAGCCCATCTCCTGGCCTGCAATCACCTGTACATACTCTGACAGCCCATGCTCGCCCCATTCCCGGTGCAGAGCATCTACTGGCGTGCTGGAAGCAACCATCATATCCGCCTGGTTCGTGGCTTTTGAAAGCACGTCATGCACATAAGGGAATGGTGGAACCCCATGCACCATCTCCGTCACTGCCTGATTGACTGCTTCACTCCAAGCTAATGCATCCACCAGCGCAGGAATCCGCTCGGCAGCATCGGCGAGTGCGGGGTTCCCCAATTTTGGTTTTGTATGTATCCAGTCCCTGAGTTCTTCCAGAACCGGAATAGTCACCCCGCGACGGAGAACTTCTGGACGCGTACGCAACTGGTCAATGACCCGCACCAGTGCAGGAAAGCGGTTCATGCCCCGGTCAACAGAATACAGATTCACAAACTCCCACGAATCCCTGACAAATTTGCTGACTGCCTGCAAACCATAGTGACGAATCGTAACCGGGCAGAAGCACTCCTTATGTTTCACCTCCATTGTGTCAAAGACACAACCATCCGAGTCAATCGCAATCAAGAAATCCTTGCTCTTTTCCAATGACGCAAACGGGGCTCCCATCTGGATGACCTCAATCAGGTTGGATCCTATAACGATTCTTGAGCAGGGACAAACTGTCGCAAATAGGTCACACTTTGTCTCAAAGCGGCGATCCGCGATTCCAGAGATCCCTCATAGGCTCGATCTTCAACTTCAACGCAGACGGCTCCATTGTATCCTGCATCCGTGAGAAAGGAGAAAAACTTCCCCCAATCTACATCTCCCAACCCAGGCAATTTGGGAGTGTGGAAAGAATTCGGTACGGACAGTATCCCAACTTCGTTGAGACGATTCTGGTCAAGCCGAACATCTTTGGCATGAATATGAAAGAGACGATCAGCAAACGTGCGGATCGGCTCGAACGCATCCATCTGCTGCCATATCATGTGAGACGGATCGTAATTGAGCCCGATGGCGCTGCTGTCCAGATCATTAAAGAGCCGACGCCAGATTGCAGGCGAGTAGGCGATATTTTTGCCTGAGGGCCATTCATCATTAGTGAAATACATCGGGCAGTTTTCGATCCCAATGCGAATCTGCCGCTCTTCTGCATAGGTGACAAGTGGCTTCCACACTTCCATGACCTGGGGCCAATTATCCTCAACAGAGCGATGCCAATCACGCCCGATAAATGTATTGACCGTGTCCAGCTTAAGCAGTACGGCCGCATCTATCAAATGTCGGATCTGTGAGATCGAAACTTTCGCCTCCTCCGGATCAGGAGACAGTGGGTTTGGATAATAGCCCAGAGCGCTGATTGCGACACCAGATTCAGAACTCAAAGTTTGAAGCGTTTGTGCTTCCTTTCGACCCAGCGACTGAACATCTACGTGCGTAACACCCGCATAGCGCCGCGTCGCCTTCCCTTTTGGCCAACACATTAACTCAACGCAATCATAGGACAGCTCTGAGGCAAGAGAAAAAACTTCTTCGACCGATAATTCAGGCACAATCGCACTAACAAATCCGAGATGCATAGTCTACGCAGGTAAATGACTCCCGAAAGGTAAGGAAATAGAGATTATCACCGCGTCTTTCATCGATTCCCTCAGTCTCTCTTTGTAACCGCACAAAAATCTTTAAACCGACCCTGTGTGATCGGAATATTGAATACAAGTCCTATTACACTTGACCAGCCGCGCAAAAAATAATACCAGCCATCCTCCACAATCAATGACTTTGCCTGCGACTGCTTCCTCGCCTGGTGAAGAAAGGGACGCTCCCCTCGATAATTGAGCTCCCACACGACTCCATCAACGGGAAAACGAACAGCATCTGTGACGGGAGACCCCGGCACATCTTTCCCCATTCCCGTCGCATTGATCACCATCGAGCCTGACGGAAGCTTAGAGACAAGCTGATCGCACACCTGCGGCTGGCTTGAGTGAATAAATTCTACGGTGATTTTCCCTGAATCAAGCTGCCCGGCAATCCGGGCACAGTGATCAAGATTGTCTGTACGCTTTTCCACCACCTGAACAAAGGAAGGGGCATTCACTGCCTGTTGCAGCACATGTACCAAAAGAGCCACACATGCCCCTCCTCCTCCAAGTACTAAAATTCCCGCTCTTTCATTGAGGCTCCACCAATTTGGGGGCAGGAAATCTGCCATGGCCAACCCACAATTTTCAGGATCCACCGCATCTCCCCACAACTCTCCCTCGCGCTTGTACAGTGCTGAGACCTCCCCGGTCAGCTCAGAGGCAGGCGTATATCGATCAATCAATTCACCCGCTGCACGTACGACGGATAGTTTATGGGACGTAACCAACGCGCCATAAACCTTAGGATCCTGCTTGAGGCGTTGAACCGCTTGACGATGAGGTTCCAGCGTCTGGTCAATGGGCAGATTTACGCCTCGCAGGTTAGCCTCCTGGATCCCAAGTGCCTGTGCCCAGACAGGAAATAGGCGCAAAGACATGGAGCCCTCTGTGTGGACTCCAAAAAATTCCATGACCCTCCTATTTTCATTTTCTGTCATTTCGATATATTGAGGTGCCCGATCCTGCTGAATTATGCAGTTCTTACGCCTTTCCCTAATTCTGTTTCTTTTTCTCGCATTTAATTCCCTTCAAAAGGATTCTCCAGACTACGACACCCTCCAATTGCCAAACCGGCCGAATATTCTGTGGATCGTGGCCGAAGACATGAGCCCCACGATCCCTGCATATGGGGATTCAACCATTCAAACTCCTAATCTTGACCGACTTTTCAATGACGGGGTGCGATATACACGCATGTTTTCTGTATCGGGGGTTTGTGCCCCTAGCCGCTTCTCTATTGCAACCGGCATTTACACGACGCGCGGAGGTGCACAGCATATGCGCACCTCTTCCCGCCCGGAGTATATGGAACAGATCGGCGTCATCCCCTACGAAGCCACCCCCGATCCACCCGTACGCATGATGAGTGAGGTGATGCGTGAAAACGGCTACTATACAACGAACAACAGTAAACAGGATTATCAATTTAAGGCACCCGTGATGGCTTGGGACGAGAATAGCCGTCAAGCTCACTGGAAGAATCGCCCCGAGAATTTGCCTTTCTTCTCGGTAATCAACATTGGCGTGACGCATGAATCCCAGATCTGGGTACGGGCAAATGATTCTCTTTTGATTCCATCTGACTTAGAGGTACCTATTCCCCCGTATCTGCCGAACACCGAATTGGTTCGTGCAGATGTGCGGCGGATGTACTCGAATATTCTGCTCCTGGATGCTCGTGTCGGAGCGATCCTAGATGAACTGGAAGCTGACGGTTTACTAGAAGAAACCATCGTCATGTTTTATTCTGATCATGGTGGACCCCTCCCCCGGCAAAAACGTCAGCTTTATGACTCAGGACTGCATGTTCCATTGGCGATCCGGTTTCCAGATCGACAACTCGCGGGGTTGACAGATGAACAGCTAATCAGCTTTGTTGATCTGGCACCTACCGTCTTTTCTTTGACTGGAGCCCCCATGCCGGATTATCTGGACGGAAAGGCATTCCTAGGCAATCAGCGTGCGGAGATGCCCAGGCAGTTTATCCATGCTGCTGCCGATCGGTTTGATGCCGAGTATGACACCAAACGGGCAGTCAGAGATCATCGGTTCAAATACATCCGAAATCTACAGCCTGATCGCGGCTATTATCTGCCCGTTACCTACCGGGAGCAGATGGCAACGATGCAAGAACTGCTCCGCTTGCGTGATGCCGGAGAGCTTGATGAATTCCAGTCTCAATGGTTTCGGAGTTCCAAACCCGAAGAAGAGCTTTTTGATACCGACGAAGACCCGCATGAGCTCTTTAACCTTGCAGACGACCCCGCCCATACGGAGCAGTTGGTCATAATGCGTACCGAATTAGACCATTGGATGAGCGATACTTCGGACCCTGGTACAATGGACGAAATGGATTTTGTCGCTTCGCAGTGGCCCGGCCACATACAACCCCAAAGCTCTGCCGTGTCTATTGAATTGACCTCCGATGGAGCGAATATCACACGTGCAACCGACGACTCGCTGCACTATAGGATCACCCTTAATACAGATCATACGGACTCTGTACAACTGCGTTTGACGACCGCGACTGAAGGGGCATCTATTGGTTATCAGACTCTAGAACCTAGTGCAACCATAGCAGATCGCTGGCTATTGTACACATCGCCGGTCACGCTTCCTCCAAATCATACCCTAAAGGCCGTCGCACATCGTATCGGATACGCTCCCAGCGGTATCGTCACGGTGGGGAATAATCTAAAGTAGTTTACAGCGAAACCCAGAATGGTCTGCCCTGCCGGACCGTGATGCTGCACGCTTCAATGGGCATATCAATCCGCTGCACAACAGGGTTGAACAGTGATCTGCTCCCATGGTCTATGGCTGGTTCGCTGTCATCTTCTTTACACTACAACCACACCCCGTAAAATTTATCGCGGTATACCACGCCAATCGTAGTATTGATTTTGCTAATACACCACTGGCAAACAAGAATAAATAATGCAACTTCCGACCCTTGAACAGTTGCCAGAATTAGAATCCAGCCTACCAATTCAGTTGCTCAGTATGAATCGTCCTCTAAACAGAGTAATGTGGAATAGTGAAATGAAATCCATACCAAGCAAGACATCATAATTAGGGGGTTGAAAAGGAAGTTGAAAAACATCCATATCCTTCCCTTGAAGATATGCACTCTGATATTGCCCTCCACCTTTAAGTTGAACATTCGTGGCAATTGGGATGTCTATTCTTACATGAAACTTAGGAACATTTATATGCTGTCCACTTGCGGGAACTATAGTTCCTGTTCCAATCTGCATTAATCCCAGAGTTTGTGGAACTTTGGGAGACAGCGATGTCAGTTGTGCGCCTGTATCTAGGAGGGCTACAAACCCTGCATTATTGTTGGGCAGATTAGAGTTTGGAATGGAAACTTAGACAGTTAGGAGTGGCTGGTTATTTTGAATTGTTGATTCAAAGGAGGGCATTGGCTATTTCTGAGGAAGACAGAGTGTAAATATGCCGAGATGCATGGGCTTCTGCCCTACCAATTCAGTTGTAAACTCACCAAGTCCAAATTTTTCACACCCCACCGCGTAGGCATCGGAACTGGTATCGTAAATTCCAACAATCTCGCCATTGTGCATCAGAACACATTTGCCAAAGTGATCCAATTCCATTTGCGCCTGCACTGCTTGGTACGCATCGCGGTTTGTTTTAGCTTCTTTGCTGATCTCAATTTCCATGTCTCAGAAAGTAGTTAGATAGAGTACATATAGATCTACATCCGTGTTTCAACGATCATGCCCTTGACCAATCAAAAGCCAGACGTTTGGCGATTGACAAAATCCAAAACACAAGCACAAGATCAATGCACCGCCCAGACTTTGGACAATGAAACAAGAATTATGTTTCGCTACGGGTATACGGGCGATTGGTTCTGATCAACGACAACGACAATGGAGCCAGATCCTATGCAGGTAGTCAACCAGGTAGGGCGGAAGCGTCATCGGTTGCCCCGTCCGGGGGTGCCCAGAGGGGTATATGAGAGTAACCGCCCATTCAACCAGGGCGGTTACTTGATCCGTCACGGATTCCGGGGGCGTGATAGCCGGCTCACGTTCCTTTGTCTCCCGTTCCCGGCGTTCCCGATCCCGTCTTTGGCGGTATTGATCCCGCTGATAGGCGTTCCGTATAGGGCCGGGTTTCAGGGGCATCGGTTATATTCATAAACAGGGTTCAAAATTGCGATCTACTACCGCGGGATACGTGACCCCGCTAGTCCCCACCGCTCACAGGATCCTGTTTACTCATCATCATCGGAGGGAAGGTATGATTCCAGGCTATCAACTTTTGCCATAGTCAGTTCCGCTACATCTAACAGCGCCGAAACATCACGACCGCGAGAAAGAAAATATTCCGCAGTCTGAGAGTTTATGTCTAATATTGTTGCATACGTTGCTAGTAGTTCCACACGGGTTGCGCTCAGTTGCATTGTACACGCCACGGCGTTAGCTTGAGCCTCCACCAGCTCCGCTTCTACTTCCAGCAATTCAAGTCGCGCTGGCCCCGGAACTCTATACAACTCAAACGAAAGCAGCACGATCACAAAAAGGCTGCACACAGCAACAATAAAGCATCCACGTTTCCAATTCATTTATTCAATCGGATTGTCTGTACATATAGGAAGATCCAGAAAACGGCCGTTTTGGGCGCGGATCAACCGCCGGGGCGAAACATAACCGGTATTACGTTGCATTGGAGGCATCCTCACATACCCTCGTTATATGATCTAGGGGACAAGAAAAGAGAGCAATAAAAGCAAGAACCCAGTCACCCCTAACAACCATCCCCAACGCACTGCAGCCTTGTTATCATAATCCCAAAATACGGCATACCCAGAAAAAGCCATCCCGCAAACCACAAAAAAAAGCCCCATTAGCACCAGACCCATATACATCTATCACCCCCCTTTTCCCGTTTCCAAATAAACCATCATAGCGGCCATTTCATCAATGAATGACTCGGTATCGGCCTTCAAATTGATCCAGATGAAGGCAGCACAGCACTCGGCCGTCACAATCAGGTGACGGTAGAACCTCGGAAGATCATAGGGCGACTCAATGGATTCAGACAACCGCTCTTGTTCGGCACAAAGCCTGTCGTGCGCCGCCCCTACTTCCTCCAGAGTCCATTCCCGGATTTGGTCGATCTTGGACTGGACAATCAACTCAATCCAGGGGGGCATTTCCGGTAGATCGTGATCACTCATGGCCGTTTGTAGTATTCCGATTTCCCCAAGATCGTGACCCGGTATTTTCCCTCCCCCGGATCGCATTCAGTAAACTCGTTTGGACACTTGCCGCCGACACAGTTCTTAAGAGCATCGGAAGCCTTATTCCAGTTGTTACAGCCCACGATCTCCCAGTTGCCCCCCTTGAGTTTCTCAACTAAATACCTTGCATTCGTCATTTTCCCCTTCGGTTCACTCATCTCACCGGATTTTGACCCCCGTTCCCTCGCCATACGTTGCGATCACTTCGTTCGTATGCACGTCACGCGGTTTCATGGTGATCAGCTGCGGCAACCCCATCCTTGATTCGGGTAATGGACGCATTCGTTGTAAATGGCGATCCAATAGATTAGCTTTTGTTTGGTATCGTATTCTGCCTGCGCCCATACGCTACGCCAGATCGAACTCCGGTTGATCTTTACGGGAGCGTACTCGTACGCAGCCCACAGTATCAGAGGATCTGACTCCATCCCAGTCTGCAAGGGCAGCAGACACATTCCAACACCAACACACGCACCAGCTTCACATGCTGATGCACTTCCGCCTTAAGCCCCTCAGGGCTTCTTCCTCAATCGTATTAGCTCTTAAGTGACCACCAAGACTCCCTGCATAAGTGCATAGTGTCCCGGATAGGTGCAAATGAAACGGTGCACTCCTGGCTCGGAGGGTGCGTTGAAAGTGACTTGAACGGTTTCCCCCGGCTGCGCCATTGGAGTAGCGGCAAGGATGGCATCATCTTCAGGGAGATAACCACCTGCCTCCCCAGCCACAATTGCGGCCATGCCAACACGATTCACATCCTCATCGTTGTTGGTCGTAAGTATGACAACGTTGTGAACCATTATCGGAAGCGTCGCAGTGTTCTCCAGGATCAATGTGACCTCGGCCCCTGCGGCAACCGTGAGGGTGTCAACTGCATATTTCATCTCCTCACCAAACGGCTGGATCGTCAATTCGATGCTTTCAGGCCCAGAAGATGCTTCTGTTGTTTCTTCTGTTTCTGAGGGTGTTGTTTCGGAGTCTGAACCGCCTCCGCCGCATGCTACAAACGTCACTGCAAAAATTAAAACCAGAAATGAATATAAGGGGGACTTCATAATACCATGTTAAGTGAATGTAAGAAGATGCGGCAAATGGTTGCGCACGCATCGTGACCGACAAATATACGACCTGGAGGCGAAGATCGGGCAACAGATGGAGACATTTTCTGTGGGTTCTCCAATTATTCAGAAACCGCTCATAATATCAACCTAACCATATAACTCCCTTCGACAAGCGTGAGTGTATCCGTTGCCGAGTACCGCTGGTTTACGATTTTTGCCGTACAGTTTAACGGGTTCCAGCTCCACCCTGGTGAATCACACGTTTGCCAATGCCCGTCCAGTAGGAATCACGAGGACATTTCCCATTGCCGTCAATTCGGAAAGAAGCTTGTCAAGATGCGAAGCGGAAAGAGGGCCCCAGCCCTCTTCATCCAACCCGTGGGCGTTGAAGATTAGCCATCCGCCGGACGAGGCCAGAAAACGATTAATCTCCTCGGCAAGAAATGCGTCAATATTCCCGGGACCGTGGCTGCTACAAATCAGCTTCTTCTGCCCGGCGTGTGGCAGCGCGTTAATCTGTGCATAGCCCGTCCGAAATGCTTTCACTTGATCGGCAAGCCATTCCTCTATAGCAGGATTTGAAGCATTGTAGGGAAAGTTGAATATAGCTTGCTCGGGGTCGAATCCATCCAATGCCTCGCTGAAATAATCCAGGCAGCGCATGATCAGGTCCTTTGCAACCTGCAGCGGCACCTCAGTCAGATTCTGGTGCTTATACCCATGAGGCATGACTTCATGGCCTCGTGCAACCAATTCGTTCCACAGTCCAAAATCACCCGCTGGAACAAGGTGGTAGTCGTTAGGCGGAACGAAGTCATCGTGGTGGGACGTGGCAATAACGTTGATACAGGCTGACAACCCATGCTTCTCAAAGATCCTCGCCGTTTCTATACTCGATTTACGGAATCCGTCGTCGAAGCTGAGCGTGATTACGTGTGTCTTCTGCCGCTTGGTGGTTGCGGCAAGAGCAGAGAGTCCCACACTCTTCAAAAAGCCCCGGCGGGTGATAGGATCTAAACTCATGGCTATTTCGCGGTTTGTTTTCGAGCCTCCATTAATTGTTTCAGTCGAGCCAAAGTGTCTGCATAGATGGGATCGCCAACCAGATTGTCTATCTCCATCGGGTCCACTTCGTAATCGTAAAGTTCGGCACCTTCATTTCCACCATCCCATTCGGTGTACCGGAATCGTTCCGTACGAATCGAATATCCCATCACGTTCCGATTGCCCATTTCAGGATGCATCCACGCGGCCCTGCTCCAGCCAACCGTAAGGGCGGCAGCTCTGCCTGGGCGGTTCGTGTCCTCCAGAATAGGCCGAAGACTTAACCCATTGAGGTGTTCAGGTGTTGGCAGGCCAGCCAAATCTGCAAGTGTGGGATACAAATCCACGAGCTCTACTAGCGCTTCCGTACCACAGCCTTTTCGCAGCCCCTCCGGCGCAACAACAATCAATGGGACACGAACGGATCCCTCGAACAAATCGCCCTTCTGCCAAAGCCCATGATGTCCCAGATGATATCCGTGATCAGAGACGAACACAACAATGGTATTGTCGTCCAGATCCAGTCGCTCCAGCGCATCCAGGAGGAGACCTACCTGTGCATCCATAAACGATACGGAAGCATAGTAGGCCTGAATAATTTCGCGACGCTTTTCCATGGTCAGATCGCGCTGCTTTGGTCGATCGGCCAAAGCAGCAATTGGGATATCATCTCGATCACCTGGCTGCTCAAGAACGGGATCGATCTGATCTATCGGATACAATTCAAAGTAGGGGGATGTAGCTACAAACGGCGTGTGCGGGCGATAGAATCCGACTGCAAGGAACAGGGGCGTACCCGTCTGGGATGGGTGTTGCTCTTCCATGATCCGAATAGCTGCAGCCGCACCCAATTCATCCGTATGGAGACCATCTTCCGGGTCCATACTCAGCCAGCTTAGCGTCCCGCCAAACTGGTTTGGAACGATAGTATGTATGCGATCGTGAACCTCGCGATCGATTCCACGTGGATTTACGATTTCGGACCACGACGCGGGATCATCCATACCGTCCGTACCGATTTGGCCTGGGACACCATAGTGGAAGATTTTTCCTACGCGGGCTGTGTGGTACCCGTGCTCCTTAAACCACTGGGGAAGCGTGGGAATATCGGGAATGTATTTGCGTAAACTATCCTGATTAGTCAGTATGCCGGTTTGTTCTGGATAGAGTCCGGTTAGAAAGCTGGATCGACTGGGGCTACAGACGGGATACTGGCAGTATGCCCGATCGAATCTCACGCCACGAGCAGCCAAGCGGTCAATATGTGGGCTGCTGACTAGACCGTGGCCATATGTACCGAGATCCGTGTTCAGGTCGTCAACGGCAATGAAGAGGATATTTGGTGGATCCGACTCCTGCGTACAGGACGCAACGGACAGCCCAAAAACAAGCATGACTATCGGGAAAAACAAACCGGACATGTAGCAATAGCAATCTCGGGGCTTGCAACTCATATCCGTAATCGAAATTGGGGCATATTCGGCAATTGGTAGACGGATAGAGGACGAGCATTTGGTATGCAAGCATATCTCCAACCGGGATGAAGTGAAGATAGGAAATTATGGACTTGACGGAGGAGTTTATCTGGATGCTTCACCACTCCGCTGAAACCGGAGATTTCCTGCCGGATATGGACGCTTTAGGAATTGCCCGTCACTCGCTACAGGGTGGTCTCTGTAGAAAGAGACTCTGTGTCCGCTCGGACTCTTCGCCTGTCTCATTATCCCGCACAACCAGGGTTAGCATGTATAGCCCCTCTTTCTGGTCACTAATATCGAGTATCTGGTAGAGCAATTCCTCCGACTGTGAACCGCTTTCCTTGTAGCTCACAGATACGCCCTTCCTGTGCCTGTTCCGCCTGAATATGCCTTTGACTGCCCGCCGGAGTCCGCGATCAGTGTTCACGGGCTCCAATGTGACTTCTACATCAAAATTGGTTTTTCCCCGACCATCCAGGGCTAACCCATAGATTTCGAAATACAGATAGACTGGCCATTCCGTCAAGAATACATTTCGCGGTGCAGGCAGAATAGAGTGATCTTTACGGAGAATCTCATTTGCAGTCGGGGAGACATCATTTTCCACCTGTTCGACCGAATAAGCAAGCATGATATCGCTTAATGTGACGCCATTCTGATTATAATCCGGCAGCATAACCTCCTGATACTGAAACTCTACGGTCTTTTCGCCTGTGGTCTGAACAACCACGAGTTCATGCATGCCTGGCGACACCTCCATCTCCTGTGTGTCTACCCACAGATGCTGATCGGGAAATGCCACCACCTGACTGGCGACTAAATGATTGACATCTCGGGTACGCTCAACGGAAGCCTCTCCTTTATCATCCTTGAGTAACGTCCTGAAATTCGCGTCTACCTTTATTGTATCACCCGAGAAATCATAGATGGATTCCAGAGGAATCCCATAATTCACAATCAGATCCGTTTCCCGTCCATCTCCCTTGAATGAGTTGACCAACAATGACAGCTCGGTCTCGCGAGCAGATTTCTCCCTATTCCAACGACGACCCCAAGGCCCTGCGATTAAAGAATCTTGGTATATCCGAATCTCGTGACTTGCTTTACGCGTGCTGCACGACTCTATGATCCTATCTGACCAAATCTCGTACGTTACATCATTGACAATGACCCGCATCGGGAAAGAACCGTGCGAGACGCCTACGCTGAAGGCATGCGTTGACAGAAGGGAATCAGCGATCACGTACAAATCTTCGGGGATATTACTGGAATCAATTATAACTCCATTCACACTCCATCCTTCTGCATTACCTGCAAAGCGAATTTGCGCTGAAACTTCTGCAGTCCAAAATAACGCGAACAGTACTGTGGCTAAAACACATATGAATGTGATGCCCTTCATCGTGGATGAGTAGTCTTGGTTACGGAAGGTATGTAATGATGTTGAGGTTCCAACATGTGAACACGATCTTCTGATCGCAGGCTGTCCCATGACTTGGGGTTAGTCCGCTGGTGAACGAAATTGTTATGTGTGCAAAATTTCGATACGGTACCGTATATGGCATTGTTTCACCCACTCTATCTGGATTCGGCGACTCATCTGGAGTTACAACCAACTCTCGAACCTACCAGCAAGAAACCGTTCGAAATTAACGAGTGACAGTTTGAGGCATGGTTCCTATAAGTAGGCTCAAGTTTCTAAGAATTCAATGGTCAGCAGATTTCTACCCGCGCCTTCAGGTTAATTCCTTTGCGTTGATTAGAGTGGTATCTTTCGGCTAAATGACGCCTATTATGCAAAAATACTCTTGTCTGTTCTTGCTCCTTCTGGCCACCTGCACGTACGAGCCGCCAACCCCACCCAATGTAATCATCATGTTCGTTGATGATCTGGGATATAGTGACATTGGTGTCTATGGGTCACCTGACTATGCGACTCCCAATCTTGACCTAATGGCAGCAGAGGGAGTCCATTTTACAGATTTCTATGTGAGTCAAGCCGTCTGCTCCGCTTCCCGTGCCTCGCTTCTGACTGGCAGCTATGCAAACCGAATCGGGATCCACGGTGCGCTGGGCCCAGGGAATTCACACGGGATTCATGAAGATGAAGTGACTTTGGGCGAACTCTTCAAGACACAGGGCTACGCCACGGCAACGTACGGGAAATGGCACCTTGGCCATCATCCCCAATTCTTGCCAATGGAACATGGATTTGATGACTATTACGGTATCCCCTACTCAAACGATATGTGGCCGTTTCATCCCGAGACCCCAGATAGCTGGGGGGATTTACCGACCATTGAAGGAGACTCAATCGTGGGATTCAATACGGACCAATCCCGCTTTACGACAGATTTTACACTGCGCAGCACGGAATTTATCCGAACTCAGGCATCTGCCGAGCGTCCCTTCTTCCTTTACATCGCTCACCCAATGCCGCATGTCCCCCTCTTTGTTTCCGAAGAGCGTCTAGGTGCTAGCGGTGCAAGCCTGTATGGGGATGTCATCCATGAGATCGATTGGTCAATGGGGCAGATCATACAAACCTTAAAGGACTTGGAGATTGATGACCATACTCTGGTCCTGTTTGCGAGTGACAACGGCCCATGGCTTAGCTATGGCAATCACGCCGGCGATGCCAGTCCTCTGCGCGAAGGAAAAGGAACCGCATGGGAAGGCGGCGTAAGAGTGCCCTTCATTGCCCGCTGGCCAGGGACCTTGCCCGAAGGACTAGCTGTCACCACACCTGCTATGACCATTGATTTGTTTCCGACTCTGGCGCATCTTATTGATGCACCATTGCCTGAACATCCGATTGATGGACAAAATATCTGGCCGCTCCTGAACGGTGAAACCACCGTATCTCCTCAAAAAGCCTACTTCTTCTGGTATCATCAAAATGAACTGCACGCTGTGCGCAGCGATCGCTGGAAGCTGTATTTTCCTCATCGATATCGAACGATGATTGGACAAGCACCCGGTGCAGATGGGATTCCAGGTCGATATACACACCTGAATTCCGGACTGGAACTCTATGACCTTGTTACAGATGTACAAGAGACACAGGATGTATCTGAAAACCATCCAGAGGTGGTTGAGCAACTCAGTGTGCTGGCAGACAGCATGCGGGAAGTGCTCGGAGATCGGCTGCACAATGTGGAGGGAACTCAGATACGGCAACCAGGGCAAATTCAGCCGCGCTGAATCGGTCGCCACGATGATCACAGGAGGGCTTCGTGCGTCCAATGCGTTTTATTGGATCTCCGTGGTCTACACACAAAATTCATCTTTCTTATATAATCCGAAACAATAGGACTCCAGGAACTCATGAAGCACGAAACAGGAGCTGATATTGGCGTGATTGGTCTGGCCGTCATGGGGCAGAATCTGGTCTTAAATATGCATGATCATGGGTTTTCTGTGACGGTGTACAACCGTACGGTATCGACAATGAAAGACTTCATTGCCGGACCTGCCGCTGGCACGTCTATTCAAGGAGTCGACTCACTTCAGGAACTCGTCGCCACGCTCAAGCGACCGCGGCGGATTCTGCTGATGGTCAAGGCAGGGACCGTCGTTGATCAAACGATTGCCAGCCTGCTACCGCTCCTGGATGCTGGCGATATTCTGATTGACGGCGGAAATTCAAATTATCACGATACAATTCGACGCACAAATGAAGTCGAGGCACAGGGTATGTTATTCATTGGAACCGGAGTTTCCGGTGGGGAGGAAGGAGCTCGAACCGGTCCGAGTATCATGCCCGGTGGTAGCACGGAGGCATGGCCGCATGTAAAGCCTATTTTTCAGCGCATCGCTGCCGAAGTGGATGGTTCTCCATGTTGTGAATGGATTGGCCCAGATGGAGCTGGACACTTTGTCAAGATGGTCCATAATGGGATTGAATATGGTGACATGCAAATTATTGCGGAGTCCTATCATCTCATGAAAGAACTCTTTGGGTTCTCGAACCTTGAGATGCGGGATGTCTATGCTGAATGGAATACGGGCAAGCTGAATTCGTATCTCATTCAGATTACCCGCGACATTCTTGGGCATCAGGATGAAGAAGGGAAATTTACACTTGACACTGTCCTAGACTGCGCCGGACAAAAAGGCACAGGGAAATGGACTGTGGCAAGTGCTCTAGATCAGGGAACCCCGCTCACATTGATCGGCGAAGCCGTCTTTTCCCGGTTCCTTTCTTCTTTGAATTCTGAGCGTACTCATGCGTCGGGGATCCTCCCAGGACCCTCGCCCGCACTTGATCAAGTGGATATAAAGGGACTGGTACGTGACCTACACGATGCAGTCTATGCCGCAAAGATCATGTCCTACGCTCAAGGGTATATGCTTCTTCGTTCGGCAGCCGAAACTTACAACTGGCCTCTGGACTATGGGAGCATTGCTATGATGTGGCGAGGAGGCTGCATCATCCGTTCGGCATTCCTGGAAAAGATCAAGGAAGCGTTTGACAACCAGGCAGATTTACAAAACCTATTGATGGCCCCCTACTTCACCGAGGCACTCTCAGAAGCGCAAGGAGCGTGGCGCCGAGTCGTTGCGACCGCGGTTTCCTGTGGCGTTCCCACCCCGGCGCTCAGTAGCGCACTTGCATTTTATGACGGCTACCGACAGGCAAAGGGCCCTGCAAACCTGATTCAAGCTCAGAGGGATTACTTTGGGGCTCATACGTATGAGCGAGTTGGTGAGGTACGCGGGAAGTTTTTCCATACGAATTGGACGGGGTCTGGAGGAGCCATAACCGCAGGAACTTATGATGCCTGACCACTTGTCGAATCATATTATTGTGGATACCGATGCTGGCCCCGATGATCTTCTGGCATTAGGGTATTTGCTGGTTCATCCAACCATCCAGGTGGAAGCAATTACGATATCCTATGGTCTTGCTCATGCAGATCGTGCCGCAATCAATATTGCCCGCGTCGTCGCGGCGTTTGCCACAGGACATATCCCGGTATACATTGGTGATCCTGAACCATCGTCGGGAGATGCTGCCTTCCCCCAACGCTGGCGCAAGCTTTCAGATGATCTTCCCGGCGTACGCCTTCCAAAAGCATTCATTCCTCCCGAAGAAGAGCATGCTGTTTCATTTTTGCGGCGCAGGCTTTCACGATCTTCCCGGCCTGTCCGTGTACTGGCCCTTGGTGCCCTTACGAACCTGGCTGGTTTGACCCGAGCCACTGCTCCGGCCATCCAAGAACTCGTGATTATGGGGGGAGCGTTGGCCGTACCAGGGAATGTTAATGACTCGGAAGAATTTATTTCACCCACCGCAAAAGCGGAGTGGAATTTTTTTGTAGACCCACTGGCTGCATCAAAAGTTTTCTCCTCTGACCTGCCAATTACACTGATCCCTCTGGATGCGACGAATCAGGTACCCGTCAAAATCCCCTTCATTGATCACTTCGGTAAAATGGCCCGCTGTCCTGTAGGGCGTATGACCACAGAGGTGTTGGAGTCGGTTCGCCCCTATGCAGAACAGGGCGTCTTTTACGCCTGGGATCCATTGGCTGCCGTTTACCTCGCCCATCCCGATGTCGTGAAATTATTCCGATTCCCCGTCACGGTAAAATCTTCCGGCTCTGACGCAGGGACCTCTCGCAAATCCGATACCGGTAACCAGTACTCCGTTGCGATGGCCGCATATGGGGAGTTATTTATGCGCTATTTCGTCAAACCTTTTGAGATTACTGCTCGGGTATACAGCTAAGAACCTAAATTGAGTGCACGCGACTCGTTGTTCTGGCAAATACAAAAGCAACAATTCAAGAGACAGGCAAATGAAGCCACAAACCCTGGTCTTGACTTATGCTCGGGGAATTCGATATCCCGATGCTGCCTATCAGGCCAAAGCATTTCGTGCGCGGCTCGCCTCTCTATCTAAACTACTTTGTCTATGGGGTGTGACGGCGATCCTGCTGACAGGCTGCAGCGCTATCAGGCAAGCATTGCAAAATCAGCCCTGTATTCTCCATGCGTCCCAGCCGTACGACACCGTTCGTGTCAACCCCGCACTGCATAACATCACGCTGCATTGGAAAAATCCGGTATCCAACGAACCCTTCAAAAGTACGCAGAACGTTGTGGACTGGCTTGAGCGTACAGGTCACTCGGTAATTGCTGTCACCAATGCCGGCATTTTTGAACCAGGACTCGTACCTACTGGACTCTATGTAGAAAAGAGTCGAGAACTACGTCCCTTAAATCTTGAGGACGGATACGGGAATTTCTATCTCAAACCCAACGGAGTATTCTTTGCTGAGAATAACCGGTTCGGCATTCTCGAATCTACACGCTTTGGCGCGACAAAGCCCGAGATAGATTATGCACTTCAATCAGGCCCTCTACTTCTCCAGGATAACAGAATCCATCCCGCCTTCACTCCAGGCTCTAAAAACTGTCGCCTACGGAGCGGAATCGGAATATCTGAGGACGGTCAGGCAATCATTGCCATCACGAACGGCGCAGTCAACTTCTTTGACTTTGCGACCTGGTTTCGAGATATTGCAGGAGCAACCGACGCACTGTATCTGGACGGAGCAATCAGCATGCTTCACACAAGGGAGCACCCAGAGGTCTCATCGGAAGCTTATGCGGGATTTCTTGCAGTTACCAAAAAAGATCTGTAGTTGCCCCGCCAGGATTCGAACCTGGAACCTCCTGGTCCAGAGCCAGGCGCTCTGCCAATTGAGCTACAGGGCAATGGCTCCGTTTATTCTATGTCACTCAAATTGGTTCCGTCATTATTCCTTCCAGGTGACCCGTAGCCGGAATACGTCCACGGTCCCCTACCTGCGCCAAAAGGTCACAGCAAGAAAAGCAACAAGAGTTGTGTACAAGGTACCCCCTATGCACAACACCCAAAAAAGATATCCCCAACCAACCCCCCGCTGCATTACAACAAAGAGTGCGAGTAGGCTGTTATGCACCAATGAAATGACTAGGGTTGTCTCAACCACTCGACGTGCTGATCTGACAAAAACCTCGCTGTTAATCATATTCAGAAGACCAACCAGGAAGCCGATCACTGTCTTTACAAACATATGGATTCCCCATAAACCATAGATTGCATCCAGTGCAAAGCCCACCAGAAAACCCGCTATTGTTCCGATAGTCTGGCCATAGCGCACGGCAACCCAGAGTACAAAAAGCAATACCACATCTGGAGTAGCCCCCCACAAATCCAACCTCCCAAAGAAAAGCCACTGAAGGGCGACGGCGGCGGTTCCAATAAAGAAGAGACGTAATAAGTCACCCATCAGGCCCTGAAACTTAAATGGCGGCTACCGGTGCAACCGGAGGTGATCCACTTTTGTACATGCCTCGCTCCAAGAAATCTGCCAAATCCCATCCGAGAAGGCGTCGTGTAAAAAAGCGCTCCATGATCCTGTCGACCCACAACTACGTGCTGGTCGCCTTGGGCGTGTTGGCAATTGTCCTCGGATATGCCATCATGCGTCTGGAGAATGAGGTAGACGGCTTTCTCTCGCTCTATGTCGCTCCACTGCTGATCCTGGGGGGATACCTTGAGATCATTTATGCGATTCTCTGGCGAAACTCTACTCATACAGGTAATAGTGCTCGCTCCGCTGAATAAAATTGGTGAGTTCTTCCTGCCATGATGCTATAATCTCTTCCGGTGTCATGGACTCCAGCATGCCGGCAAGTTTTGTGGTGCCGGAGAGCCTGGCCAACCACTCGCGCCTAGTTAAAAACTCATCTGCAGCTGGTACCGCGTGGTAGTATGCATGAAAGATATGTATGCCCACCTCAACCGGCTGATAAGTCCTTCGGTCCGTGACTTTAATTCCCAAACCCTGAATGAACTGCCCATTCAACTTGGGTGCGGAGTCCATGCTGGTTAGGGGTTCCGGCGTGAATTCAACACCTTCAAAGACTACACCCGGCAGGGATTTACGGTTAAGTACTGCGGCGATCTCACTCCCATTAACTCCAACGGCTCCGACCTGAAGGAAGGGGTTTCGAGTTCCTCTACCCTCGCTCCCGGAAGTCGATTCGAAAAAGCATGTGCCCGGGTAGACCAAAGCTGTCTCAAACTGGGGAATATTCGGACTAGTGGGGACCCAGGGTCGCCCCGTATCAGGCCACTGCATATTCCGTGTCCAGCTTTGCATCGGAATGACTTCCAGTTCAAGAGAATCCAGACTAGGCAGTAAGGCCTCCCCCTTGATCATGGTGGCCAATTCACCTACGGTCAAACCATGAGCAATCGGGATAGAGAACTGACCTACAAATGATTGCACTTCCGGCTCCAGAACAAACCCCGATGCATAGGCACCAGAAAGGGGATTTGGCCGGTCCAGAATTACAAACGGGATACCAGCTTCTGCTGCAGACTGCATTGCCAACCCCATCGTAGAAATGAACGTATAGAACCGGGCTCCCACATCCTGAATATCGAAGACCAGCAAATCCAGATCGGATAACATTTCCGGCGTTGGCCTGCGAGTCTTTCCATAGAGGCTGTAAACCGGTGCACCGGTGAGCTGGTCAACTCCGTCCTGCACCGCTTCCCCATCCTCGGCCGTGCCGCGCAATCCGTGCTCAGGCCCGAAGATGGCCCCCAGCGTGACCCCTGGTGAGGCATGCACCAAATTTATGAGATGCTCGTCTCCAACCAGTGCAGTATGGTTCACAATCAATCCAACGGTATGTCCGGCGATGCGGTCAAACCCGGATTCTACCAGAATGTCTGCTCCTGTGCGCACGACGGTTTCCTGGGCAAGCACAGACCCAGCACTAAGAAAAATTGTTAGAAATACGAAACACCTCATCCAGCATCAGCAGGAATGCCCGACTCATCGAAAAAATATGCAATTTCCTTTTCTGCATTTTCCGGTGAATCCGAGCCATGGACGATATTTTCCGCCTTGCTGTCTGCAAAAAGCCTGCGGATGGTTCCCTTGTCTGCCTGCTCTGGATCCGTGGCTCCAATAAAAGCTCGAAAGCGTTCTACGGCATCTTTCTTCTCAAGCACAATCGGAACACATGGCCCGCTGGTCATGAAGTCGATCAGGTCGTTGAAAAATGGACGTTCCCGATGTACCTCATAAAATCCTTCTGCCCGGTTACGTGTCAGTTGTTGCATCTGCAGCGCACAGATCTTGAATCCTGCGATTTCGATCCGACGCAGTACTTCTCCTGTCAGACACCTACGAACACAATCGGGCTTCAGGATCGCAAGTGTGCGGTTATTTGTCATTTGATGAAATGAGTTCAGTTAAGCTAGCCAAAGGTAATCATGATGGATATTTCCATCAGACCGACTGAATACTGCTGGGAAATGCTTAGGTTTGGGGAATATGGCCATAACCCATCAAATACATGAAACTTCTAAAATTTATCCCCCTCCTTCTTTTGGTGTTGGCGGGGTGTGCGCAGGAGCAGCCGCCACCGAACATTGTGTTCATCTTCACGGATGACCACACTGCGCGAGCACTGAGCGCGTACGGCTCAGTCGTAAATGAAACGCCAAACTTGGACCGGATTGCTGAAGAAGGCATGCGCTTTACACAGTGTCTGGTTACAAATTCGATTTGTGCGCCTAGCCGCGCAGTCATTCTGACGGGGAAACACAGCCATCTCAATGGACAACTCACCAATGGAAACCGATTTGATGGCACACAGCAAACATTCCCCAAACTGCTGCAAGCTGCGGGCTACCAAACCAGCATGATCGGGAAATGGCACCTGCAAAGTGCCCCAACCGGGTTTGATCACTGGCAAGTCCTTATCGGCCAAGGTCCCTATTACAATCCACGTTTCCTCGTTCCCGGAGATACTATTCAGATTGAAGGCTATACGACAGATATTATCACAGACTTGGCCCTAGACTGGCTGGATACACAGCGGGACCCTTCAAAACCCTTCATGCTTATGTATCAGCACAAGGCCCCTCACCGGGAATGGCATCCGGGCCCGGACCACTTCGAGTTGTATGCAGACGAAGACATCCCGGAGCCTGCAAATCTGTTTGATGACTACTCGAATCGTGCATCTCCTGCGGCCGAACAAGGCATGACTATCGCGAGGCATATGAATGTGGAGGATCTCAAGCTGACACCTCCCCGGAGTATGAATACAGAGCAGGCAGTCGGATGGGAAGAAATCTACGGTCCTCGGAATGAAGAATTCCTGGCTGCTAATCTCGAAGGCGACGACCTGACCCGATGGAAGTATCAACGCTACGCAAAAGAATACCTGCGTACAGTAGCCGGTGTAGATGACAATGTTGGACGCTTGCTGGATTATCTCGAAGATCAAAATCTCGAAGAGAATACGGTCGTAATCTACTCCTCGGACCAGGGATGGTATTTAGGCGAGCATGGATGGTATGATAAGCGCTGGATGTACGAAGAATCACTGGTGACTCCACTGCTTGTCCGCTGGCCAGGAAAAATCCAACCTAGCAGCGTGAACAATGCGATGGTGTCGAACCTGGACTTTGCAGCGACCTTCCTCGACTTGGCCGGCGTGAACGTTCCCAGCGACATGCAAGGAGAAAGCCTTAAACCACTGTTCCTGAGTGAAACCCCGGAAAGCTGGCGTACCAGTCACTATTACCACTACTACGAATATCCCGGCTACCACTGCGTGGAGCGACACTACGGGGTTCGAACTGATCGCTATAAACTCATCCATTTCTATAACCGTGATGAATGGGAGCTCTTTGATCTTGAGAACGATCCAATGGAAATGAACAGCGTGTATGATGATACCGCGTATTCCGAGATCCAGGCGGAACTAAAAGTGGAATTGAGCCGCCTACGTGAGCTCTATGCCGTCCCTGAAGATGAGCGCCCGACCGGTCCTTGCATCCCGAATGAGCGCGGTGCACCTATCCGACAATAGTAAATCTCATGAAGTTCTTACGCACACTCACACTTCTGGTCGTAGGACTTGTCCTGTCCTGCACCAACTCCCTGAGCCAAGTCCCACATCCACAGGATGTGTTTGGCTTTATGCCTGGAGATGACTACAAGCTTGCTCGATATGACCAGATGGTCTCCTACTACGAGGCACTGGCAGAAGCCAGTGATCGTGTAATCCTCCGTGAGATTGGCACGTCCGTGCTCGGACGCCCCTTACTGCTTCTGATGATTTCGAGTGAGGAAAATCTGGCATCTCTGGATCGCTGGCAACAGATCAGTGCATCGCTTGCCCGGGGAAGAGTATCCGAGGCTGAAGCGGAAGTGCTTTCGAACGAGGGACGGGCAGTTATCTGGATTGATGCAGGCCTGCATGCAACCGAAGTTGCCGGCGCGCAGATGGCCCCATTGCTCGCGTGGCGGGTAGCGACGGAAGAATCTCACGAAATGCAGCACATTCGGGATAATGTCATTCTCCTACTGATGCCTGTCATGAATCCCGATGGACTGGATATTATCGCTTCCTGGTATGACCGAACGGTTGGCACCCCATTTGAGGCAACACGCCCGCCCTGGCTCTATCACTACTATGTCGGGCATGATAATAACCGGGATTGGTTTATGAACAATATGCCTGAATCCAAAGCGGTAACGGAGGTGCTTTATAATCAATGGTACCCTCAAATCGTCTATAATCATCATCAAACCAGCCCGAGTTGGACCAGAATATTTCTTCCTCCCTTTGCGGATCCAGTGAATCCCCGGATTCACCCGGGGATTACGACTGCCGTAAATCTCGTTGGATCGGCAATGGCAAATCGGTTTGCAATGAAAGAGATGCCGGGTGTGATATCGGGGGTCATCTTCAGCATGTGGTGGAACGGGGGGATGCGCACCGTTCCCTACTTTCACAATATGGTGGGAATTCTGACGGAGGTAGGACATGCGACCCCGAGTTCCCGGTTCTTTGACCCGGACTCAATCCCTAATTTTGTGAGTGGAGGCAATCCTACAACGGGAACGAACATCTCTTACCCGAATCCATGGAAGGGGGGCTGGTCTCACTTTGCAGACCCCGTCCGGTACATGATTACCGGCTCCATGGGCGTCCTGCGCTTGGCAGCAGATCGTCGTGAACACTGGCTCTACAATATCTGGAAAATGGGGCGAGACGCGATTGAAACCGCTGATTCCGTTGCCGCCTACGTGATTCCCAGTGACCAATGGAATTCCGGAGAAGAATTAAACCTGGTCAACTTATTACGGATTGGCGGCATTGAGATTGAGAAGGCTACCCAATCATTTACTGTCGGGCATACCACGTACGCAGCTGGCTCCTTCATCATCCCCAAGACACAGGCATTCCGGCCCTATCTGGAAGATCTGTTAGAAATCCAGGATTATCCTGATCGCCGAACGGAGGGAGGCACCCCCATCGTACCCTACGACCTAGCTGGATGGACCCTACCACTTCAGATGGGACTTCGGGTTGACCGGTTGCCAACAATCCCCACTGTAGAAACCGTATCCATTACGGAGGACCTGTCACAGACTCCCGGGACGATTGCCGATGGGGACCACAAGAAGTATATCATTGACCCAAGAACAAATCGTAGCCGATACGCCATCAACAAAGCCGTTCGAAACGGTTTGACCGTAGGGGTCGTGACCGACTCAGTCGTGGTCGGAGAAGACACCTGGCCTGCCGGGGCCTTTCTGATCGAATCAGATCGTGCTCTTCAAGATATTGCCGAACGGACAGGAACAAGTTTCCACCCAGTTCCCGAAAACCTCCCCCCACTACATGAACTCAAAGCTCCACGCATTGGATTGTATAAAACCTGGATTGCCAACATGGATGAAGGTTGGACGCGGTGGATCCTAGAATCTTTCGCATTTGAAGTTGACACACTGCACGACGCGGATATCCGGTCCGCTGATTTGTCCGTCTACACTGCGATCTTGCTTTCCAGCCAGGGAGCAGAGGGTCTTTTGCATGGACATCGTGTGGGGATGATGCCGGAAGAATATACCGGGGGACTTGGACTCGAGGGGACTCTTGCACTGACGAATTACGTGGCGGATGGTGGTACGCTCGTAGCATTAGATGCAGCAAGCGACTTTGTCATTGATCAATTTGGGCTTCCCGTAGAAAATGTTGTGAGCGGAATCCCCCAATCCAGATTTTTCATCCCGGGATCCCTTGTGCACCTAAATGTAGACTCCTCGCATCCGATTGGGTATGGAATGCCTTCCGAAGTCGCGGCATCATTCGTGCGCAGTCGTGCATTCTCAGCAGTGCGCCGCTCTACCCTCCAGGAAGGGGGACGGATTGAATTGGTTCCGGGCCCCGCCCCACCTGTTGAAGTGATTGCCCGATATGCTGAAGAAAATATTCTGATGAGTGGTTGGGCCCTGGGGGAAGAGAGTGCTATCGGTGGTGAGGCAGCTGCGGTCAGGGTTGCTCATGGTGATGGACATGTGGTCCTTTTCGGCTTCCGGCCACAGTTCAGGGGACAGACTCGCGCAACTTACAAACTCCTCTTTAATGCGCTGATGATTGGTCACCTACAAGGTCCCGAGAATGACACTTCCGCTTCAATGGACTGATTGTATCCTACAGAATATCTCTACGGTAGCACTGATGAGAGGAATTCGGGAACATAGGCCTTCAAAGGTCTATGTTCCTCGCACGGTTCCGTCTGACTATACGTGGCGCTCCGCGTGATAGGAACTCCGCACCAATGGACCGCTCTCGACATGTTCGATCCCTTTGGCCTCCCCGACTTCCTTGTACCACCTAAACTGATCCGGGTGAATAAATTCCTCTACATCTAGGTGCATCCGTGTCGGCTGCAGGTACTGGCCGATGGTCATCACGTCCACTCCTACCCGTACGAAATCGTCCATCAGCTCTAGCACTTCCTCGCTCGTTTCACCGAGCCCGACCATAATACCGCTCTTGGTGCGCAGCCCCTGCTCTTTGGAAATCCTGAGCACCTCCAGTGAGCGTTCATAGTCTGCCTGTGGACGAACCCTGCGATAGAGTCTCGGGACACTTTCCACATTGTGATTCAGGATATCTGGACGCTCATCCAAAACAATTTGCAATGCGTCCCATACACCTCGAAAGTCGGGAATCAATACCTCCACCGTACAGCCTGGAATTTCTTCACGGATCCGACGAATGGTTTCAGCAAAAATGGGTGCTCCTCCATCTTTTCTCTCATCACGATTGACGGAGGTTACAACCACATGTTTGAGCTCCATGATCCGTGCAGCATCTGCCACGCGGCGCGGTTCATCGTAATCCAATCCGGGTTCTGGTCGTCCTGTCTGAACTGCGCAGAATCCACAGGAGCGTGTACATACATTCCCAAGGATCATAAACGTTGCCGTGCCTGCGGTCCAACATTCACCCATATTCGGACAGCGAGCACTTTGGCATACCGTATGCAAATCGTGGTCCTCTATCAGATCTACCAGTTTCCGATATACTGGGCCATACGGAAGCTTCACACGCAGCCAATCAGGGCGCCGTGCCCGTGGTGCGGCTTCAATCACGGGTAATCCAACAAAGCTGTCTACCCCATCCCCTGTTAAACCCGAACGTTTTTTTAGCGTAATTTCTCCGGGAAGAGAGGGGCGTTTTTTGATTTTGGAACTCAATGACCAGGAAGTTTTATTATATTTCGTGCGTACCTTCAAATGCATGCAATGATCCATTGGCCTGACGAGAAATCACCTTACAATCGATGCATATAGATCCTGAACAAGTACGGGATATCTTCGGCAGGCATATGAATGCTACGGGGATGATGCCCCTCGTATTAGATATGCGGCGCAGCCAGGGAGTCAGGCTCATTGACGAGGTCACTGGAAAATCATATCTGGATTTTTTTGGCTTCTTTGCCAGCAGCATGTTGGGGATGAATCACCCGAAACTGGAATCTGACAAAGAGGCACTTGAGCGAATCAAGGATGCGGCACTCAACAAGATTGCGAACTCGGATATCCAGACCACCCATATGGCCCGATTCCTGAATACCTTCGGGCGCATTGCACAGCCTGCATCTCTACCTTATGCCTTTTTTATTTCCGGCGGGGCACTTGCTGTCGAAAATGCACTGAAAGCAGCATTTGACTGGAAGGTTCGAAAAAACCTCGCCAAAGGAATTTCATCCGAGCGTGGTCAACAGGTGATGCACCTCCGTGAGGCGTTCCATGGCCGTAGCGGTTATACCTTGTCCCTGACCAACACCTCCGATCCCTGGAAGACCAGATACTTCCCAAAGTTTGACTGGCCTCGTATTCTCAATCCAAAAATTACTTTCCCTCTGTCTGACCACCTAGAACAGGTCGAGCGCCTTGAGAGCCAGGCCTTGGAAGAAGCAAAAACCTACTTCCTTAAACGCAGAGATGAAATTGCCTGTATCCTACTGGAGCCGATTCAGGGTGAGGGGGGTGACAATCATTTTCGTTCCGAGTTTTTGCAAGGGCTCCAAGAGTTATGCCTGGAAAATGATGCCCTGCTCATTTTCGACGAAGTGCAGTGCGGTGCGGGAATTACGGGTACATTTTGGGCATGGGAACAGCTGGGAGTAACGCCAGACCTAATTGCATTCGGGAAGAAGACGCAGGTATGTGGTGTTCTGGCAGGCCGGCGCCTTGACGAAGTTGACGATCATGTGTTTGTCAAACCTGGACGCATCAATTCTACCTGGGGTGGAAATCTCGTGGATATGGTACGAGTTGACCGCATCCTGGAGATCATGGAGGAGGACGCTCTCCTGGAAAATGCTACTACCGTTGGCAACCATCTACTAAGCCGACTGCAAGCACTAGCGGATCAAACGCAGTGTCTCACGAATGCTCGTGGCCGTGGACTGATGTGTGCGGTGGATGTCTCATCACGGCCGCTACGTGACAAGATTCTCAAGCTGTGTTTCAGGAACGGGCTGATCGTGATCGGGTGTGGAGAGTCCTCGATTCGTTTTCGACCGGCACTGACCATCACGAAAGCAGAAATTGACGAGGGGATGGATCTACTTGAGCAGATGATCCCGACCGAGGCGGTTACGGCTTAGCCCTTTGGCGCTTTCGTATCTAACTCCCTTCTTTGTGCATAAGCACAAGCCCTAATCCTCGTTCGGTAGAGCATCCTGATCCGCTTCATCGTCTTCTAAAATAACGCGGGTGACATCAGCGATCGCATCATCTTCTCTGAGTCGAATGAGTCGAACACCTTGCGTAGCCCGTCCGAGCACTGAGATCTTGTTTACAACTTGCCGAATCAGATTTCCATTCTGGGTAATAATCATCAAATCATCGGAGTCCAGCACTCCGCGAATGGCTACAAGCGAACCGGTTTTCTCGTTGATTTTTTGTGCGATGACTCCCTTTCCAGCACCGATCCTTTCTGGATAATCGCTGATTGCCGAACGTTTGCCATAGCCATTTGCACTGACGGTTAGAAGTGTCCGCTCCGTTTCTTCGGATACAACCACCATCCCGACAACCCGCTGATCTTCCGACATCCTGATTCCGATCACTCCTTGCGAGACTCTCCCCACGGCTCGTATGCGTTTTTCAGAACGCCGATTGGCAAATCCTCCTGAAGAAGCCATAACAATCTGAGCATTCCCGTCTGTCAGGCGAGCCTCCAGTACCGCATCTCCCTCCCGGATCCTGATCGCTATGAGTCCATTTTTCCGAGGCCTACGATACGCCCACAGCGCCGTTTTTTTGAGAAGTCCTCTGCGCGTTGCCATCAGGATATAGTGGGACTTCAGAAATTCTTCGTCGAGGAAGTCTTCCCGGCTTACCGGCAACACGGCTCGAATACGATCATCCGATGAGATCGGGATCAGGTTCCTAATACTTCGCCCGCGCGCAGTACGGCCGCCAGCCGGAATATTATACACCCTCAAATAATAGCATTGACCGTGATCCGTGAAAATCAATAGATAGTCAAGGTTATACGAGACGAACAAATGCTCCAGATAATCCTCATCGCGAAGTGTACTCCCTCGTGCCCCCATTCCACCACGGCCTTGCGCCTGAAAATCGTCCAGGGGAGTTCTTTTCGTGATCCCCTGATGTGATATCGTCACGACCACCCTATGATTATCGATTAGATCCTCAATGAGGATGTCATCCCCAGCCAAAGGATCAATCTCTGTGCGACGATCATCACCATATTTATCTGCGAGCTCCTGGAGTTCGTCCTTAATGATATCCATCCGCAGCTCCTCACTATCCAGGATCTCAGTCAGGCGAGCGATTTCTTCTTTTTTGGATTGGAAATCTTCTAGAATCTTGTCCCGCTCCAATCCTGTCAATCGACTTAACCGAAGCGCAAGGATGGCGTTTGCCTGCGCCTCAGTCAGCCAGGTTTCTCTGCCGTGATCCGTAGATCCCGGAGCAGTTACCGAAAGGCCCAGCCGCTCAAGTTGCGCTGGGGTTAGTTTGGACGGCCAGATGCCTTCGATCAGGCAGGTCCGGGCCTCATCCACATCGACAGACTCGCGAATCATCGTAATGACCGCATCAAGATGGTCCAGCGAGATTACAAGGCCTTCCAGGATGTGCGCCTGCTTCTGAACTTCGCTGAGTTGATGCTGCGTACGCCGCGTCACGACTTCATGCCGATGGTCGACAAAATGAACGACCGCATCTTTCAGTGTCAGTGTCTGCGGTCGTCCATGGACAAGAGCCACCAAGTTTGCCCCAAACGACTGCTGGCATCTGGAGTATTTGTAGAGCTTGTTTTCAACAACCTGGGCCTGGGCATCTTTCTTCAATTCAACGACGATCCGCATGCCATCCCGGTCACTCTCATCACGTAGATCGCTGATATCCTGGATCCGCTTATCTCGCACCAGTTCGGCAATCTTTTCCACTAGGACAGCCTTATTGACCTGATATGGGATCTCTGTAATCACAAGAGCAATCCTTCCGCTGCTTAGCTCCTCCTCATGCATACGAGCCCGCACAAGAATCCGTCCTCGCCCAGTATGATAAGCGGAGTGAATCCCACTCGTCCCACAGATAATTCCCCCCGTTGGGAAATCCGGACCGGGAATATACTCCATCAGCCCCAGCGTATCTATCTCGGGATTATCGATGTATGCAATGATCGCCGAAGCGACTTCTCTGAGATTATGAGGAGGGATTTTAGTTGCCATCCCAACAGCGATCCCATCACCGCCATTCACCAACAGGTTAGGAAGCGCCGCAGGCAAAACAACGGGCTCTTCTAGAGAACCGTCAAAATTTTCCTGATAATCCACAGTTTCCTGTCGGATGTCGCGAAGCAGCTCAGACGCAAGACGCGTCAGGCGCGCCTCTGTATACCGCATTGCGGCGGCGGAATCACCGTCGACAGATCCAAAATTGCCCTGACCGTCTACGAGCGGATAGCGCAATGAAAAATCCTGAGCCATCCGCACCATGGTGTCATAGACGGACGAATCTCCGTGCGGATGGTACTTCCCCAACACCTCCCCAACAATACGAGCACTCTTTTTATAGGTGGACCCGGGCGTTAATCCCAGTTCATTCATACCATACAGGACACGCCGATGAGCGGGTTTCAATCCATCCCGAACATCCGGGAGGGCCCGCCCTACAATCACCGACATTGAATAATCAATGTAGGAAGATTCCATTTCCTCGGTGATACTCAGAGGGACTATTCGTCCCTCCTCATCCTCTCCGATTCCAGAAATAATATCCGTCATTTAGTTGGTAGACAATCTCCTGATTGGTATTCATACGAGATTCTGCTCCCGTCGCGATTCGGCGTAACCAAAACAATGGTTCACCTCTAATCTTTGAAAACCCCTCAAGAATGTCTTCATTTTGTTGTTAGACTTCCCCTTCTATATTGGGGCTCTGATAATTTAGGCCTCCTCCGCTTCCAGTGCGGTCAGAAATTCAGACATAATGACCTCTTCCTGCTCCGCCGATATTGCAACCAGAGGCAGACGTAGGGTAGACTCCGCGTATCCGAGCTTGGCCAGGACTGCCTTCGCCGGTATCGGGTTGGTATCCAGAAAACAGGCGCGCATGGCCCTTAATAGAGTGTAATGGACCTGTGATGCTTCCTTGAGTTCACCCTCTAGACCCAATCGAACCAGTCGACTCATCAGACGCGGAAGAACGTTGCTGACCACTGAGATCACCCCATCTGCGCCAAGAGCCAAAAAGAATAAAGTCCATTCATCATCTCCAGAATAGACGGCAAACCCTTCCGGCCGTCCCTGGACAAGGTCTGCAACCTTCGCCAAGTCACCCGATGCCTCTTTCACACCTGCCACTGAGGGAATCTCGTGTGCCATCTCAAGAATCGATTCGGTGCTTGCATCAAAGCCTGTACGCCCTGGAACATTATAGAGAATGATCGGACACGACGTAGCGTCTGCAATCGCCGCTACATGTGCCTTGAACCCCCTTTGTGGTGGCTTATTGTAGTAGGGGCCCACAACAAGCAATCCGTCTGCTCCCAGACGATCTGCTTCGACCGAGAACGCAATACTTTCACTGGTCGAGTTATTTCCAGTCCCAATAATCAGAGGAACCCGGCCAGCAACCTGCTCCACTGCAATGGCCGAAAGCCTGCTTCGCTCCTTCGGAGTAATGGTTGCATTTTCTCCGGTCGTGCCCAATACGACCACTGCGGAAGAGCCTGATTGGATTTGACGATCAATCAGGTTACAAAAAGCAGCTTCGTCAATCAATCCGTCTCCAGAAAAGGGAGTGACCAGCGCCGTTGCTGAACCTGTAAAAATCATGGATTTACGTTAATTATTGACAACTATTTGATTGTGGAGCCTGCAAGCCATTCGGCGAGCATATCTTGAAGTGTGAAAAATCCTGTTCGTCCCTGTATCCACTCTGCCGCCCGCACTGCCCCGAGAGCAAATCCTCCCCGATTCTTGGCGGTGTGCTCCAGTATAATGCGATCCGCAGGACCATCAATCATGACCCGATGCTGCCCGAATACATGACCAAGCCGAGTGGACACAACCTCAAGTTGGGAGGGATCATATGGCGTAGACGGGGTGCCCCACCTTTCCTTTCTCTGAAGAGTTTCAACCAACTGCGCCGCCAAATTGATTGCGGTGCCGCTTGGTGAATCCAGCTTTGCTGTATGATGCAACTCATGCACAGCCACATCAAACTCAGGCAACTCGTCCAGAAGCGGCCCAAGAGCGTGTAACGCCTGAAGAAGGATCTGTATCCCCAGTGAATAATTGGAACTGTAGAGCACACTTGCCTCATAGGAACTGACAAGATTTTGAACCTCTTCAATTTCGTCATCCCATCCTGTGGTCCCAATTACGGCAGCTGTGTTCGTCTTGCAGTACTTGGTGATGTGTGAGAGCACAACCTCGGGTTGTGTGAAGTCAATCACGACATCAGGATTGCATCCTAGAGCCGATTCCGTTACGGGGTTTTTGCGGTTGAACCGCTCGATGATAGCGTGTCCACGCGAGCGTACACACGCTTCTATGGCCTCGCCCATGCGACCCGTACCAGCTATAGCAATTCGTAAAGAAACAGACATTACACTCCTGACAAGTAGCAAAAACCGTACGACTAGGGCATCAACTCTGCCGAGTGGATGAGATCCATTAAGAGCCCTCCTGCAGTTACCCCAAGCCCTGCACCCGGACCTTGTACAACCAGCGGCTCATCATTGTAGCGATCCGTGGTAAATACAATAATATTCCCCCGCCCAGATGCCGTGGCAAACGGGGAGTCATCTGGTACCGCCTGGACACTTACATCCAGTTGGTTCCCTTCAAGCCTGGCGATGTAGCGTAGCCGCTCACCACGGCTCTTCGCCTCGTCTACTCTTTCTTTCCACTCCTGGTCAACAGCTGTAAGTTCTTTGAACAGCGCTTGAGGACTTTCCGCCTTGAGTCCTGCCGGCAGCAAAGATTCGACTCGGATATCATTTCGCTCGACTTCCAGGCCGATCTCCCGAGCCAGAATCAACAATTTCCTAGCAACATCTTCCCCACTCAAATCATCAGCCGGATCGGGCTCTGTCCACCCCTCCTTATGAGCACTCTCTACAATTGACGAGAACGATTCTCCAGCATCCAAGCTGTTGAATACATAGGCCAACGTACCGGAGAAAACCCCTTCAATCTTATGAACCCGATCCCCTGATCGTACCAAATCCTTTATCGTGGAAATAACCGGAATTGCAGCACCTACTGTCGTTTCATATCGGAAAGCCACACCGCGTCGCTTAGCTGCCTTCTGGAGTCGCTGATAAAATGGTAAATCCAGAGTATTGGCCAACTTATTTGCGGTAACGACCCCGAATCCAAGCTCAAGAAAATCGGGATAGTAGGAAGCAACCTCCTCACTCGCAGTTGCATCAACGACAATGATTCGTTCCAGCCGACTAGCACCCAACTGTTCCAAAAGCCAGTTCAAATTGGCTGGCGATCCATGGGCGAGATCCGAAACCGCTGTATCAAACGCAAGCCCATCCGGGTTCCAGAGCATTTTTTGAGAATTCGCAAGACCAACAAGTCGCACATTCAACTTAACCCGCTCCAGTAGATTCTCTTTCTGATCCGCAAGAAGTTGCAATAAATGGGCTCCAACCCGTCCCGGTCCCAATAGACATATATGCGCCCGCAGGCGCCCCAAAGGGAATGCCTCATGGAGAGCTCGTACGGCGCGTCGCACCTCGTCATCGCGGACCACCGCTGAAATATTTGTTTCCGCAGCCCCTTGTGCGATGGACAACACATTCACCCGACTGCGTCCCAATGTGGCGAACATTCGCCCTGCTAGCCCCGGATGGTGCCGCATGCGGTCACCTACTGCAGAAACAATCGCACATCTGGGGATCGCGTAAATACCACTGATGTCTCGTTTTGCCAATTCTCCTGCAAAGACATTTCGAAGCGTTTTTACGGCTGCGTCTGCGGCCACTTCGCGCACAACCATACAGATACTGTGTTCGCTGGAGGCCTGCGCGATCATAAGCACATTAATCTTTTGATCCGCCAGGGATACAAAGGCGCGTGCAGCGATTCCTGGCACACCTAACATGCCATTGCCCTCCAGCATGATCACTGCGACATCCCGAATCGTAGAGATTGCTTTTACTCTGAGCTCAACCGATTGAGACTCATTCGAAATCAGCGTACCTGGTGCTTTGGGATTTAGTGAGTTTTTGATGAGCAGTGGAATTCCCAGTGTTTGCACCGGCCGCATGGTCCTCGGATGCAAGACACGAGCACCGAAGTAGGCCATTTCTGCCGCTTCAGTATAACTCAGGCGAGCCAATGGAAACGCCTCGGGGACATCACGGGGATCCGCAGATAAGACTCCATCCACATCGGTCCAGATCACGACCCGTCTTGCACGTAATACAGAACCGAGAATTGTTGCTGTAAAATCACTCCCTGAGCGCCCAAGTGTTGTCGTTGATCCATCGGACGCGGATGCGATATATCCCGTCACTACGGTAATCTGACTTGATGAAAAACCCTGAAAATACGTTTGGATCGTGCGCGTAGACTCTTCAAAGTCTACATATGCATCCCCATAGTTATCGTCCGTTCGGATCAAATCTCGAGCATCCACCGCAATGGATTGTTCTCCCATAGAGCGGAACGCCGCAGAGAGCAGTGGAGCAAATGCCCGTTCACCAATACTTAAAATCGCATCCCTAGTACGAGCGGAGCATTCTCCGATGAGAGCAATCCCCCGCAATAGCCTTTCCAGTTCATCCCAGAGTGCATCCAACTGCTGTCTTACGCCCTGTTTTTCCTCTTCGGTCACCAACTCGTTCAGGACTCGCTCATGCTGCTCACGTAACTCCTGAATGGAGCTCTGTACAGGCTCCTCTGCCCCAAAAGAAATCTCTATGGCTCCCAATAACCGATCCGTGACTCCTGCCATCGCAGAAACCACGACAACGCGCTGGATCCCCCCGGGAATATCCTGAACTAGGCGAATCGCTTGCTGGATGGCCCGCGTACTGCCTACCGAAGTTCCTCCAAACTTGACAACCTGTAATAGCTTATTTGGGGTCTGCTCCGTGGCCCTGCGCGCGACCGGACTTTTCTGGTCACCGTTCGGCATCAATCATTCTGTTGATCTTTGATAGTCTGATTCTTTGTATGAATGAGGGATCACTGGAACTACAAAAAGAAATCCTTGTGTAACTTCTGTCTATCGGGGCCATAGCTCAGTTGGTAGAGCGCTTGAATGGCATTCAAGAGGTCAGGGGTTCGACTCCCCTTGGCTCCACTTCTCCCCCGGAACGGGATCATTGCAGTTGCAGAAATATTAAGCACGCGAGATCCCCCGACCCACCTCAAGCAGGCCCCCGCCAGAATATCTAACGGTGGCAGAGCCTACCTCCTTAAAGGGATTTGAATTCATCGTGGGCGTTATCATGCTTGAATCACTCAGCATTGGGGACCAAACTGGTTTTTTCTGACTTCTGCACATGGTTTTCTATCTAGAGGCACATGAGGGGACGTAAACGATCAGGACGCAAATTAGTGTCATTAAATTGTCTCTGCAAACACCTCACATGTATTATCTCATGTTGGTATGACGAAGAAGATAGGGCCGCGCCTGATTAGCCAAAATTTTACTGATCCCGTTGGTGCATTGCAATCCCGAAATGAAAGAAGGCGTGGTTTTTGACGGATTCAGTATCTTCAGAAGCAGCTGTGCCCCTTCGTCCTGTTAGAATGATCCTTGATTGCTTGTGGTCAGCCTCCCGGCTGGTGGTGCAGACCAGTCCCGAAGGGGGCAGAACAGGCCCACCGTGGTCCTAATTGCCGGTGAACGTGCAGAATCGTAGCGCCAGATGACATCTGCCCTGAAATATTCTCTCCTCGCTTTTGCCTTCTCTTTCCTGCTTGGCTGTGATAGTGGCCCCATGGATCCGGGAACGACCGAGAAAGGACTTGGGCATCTGATCACGAGTGAAAGCCTAGTCCTAAATCCAACTGGCTATACCCCCCTTTCGGCAGAGCTCAAGCTGCAAACCACGCAACCCGTCCAAGTAGAACTGGAAATCGCAAGCCGCAACGATGATGAAGAAAATCTCATCCACCGCTTTGAAGAAACCGGCACGTCATTTACACTCCCGGTACTCGGTCTCTACGCTTCGCACAGCAACACCTTGCATATTCGATTCTATGACAATGCGAATCAATTACTGGGAGAGGAAACCCGTCCTATTGATACCCCACATCGCTTACAGGAACTCCCAACCATCAATGTTCGCGTCAATACAGGGCGAAAAAAGCCGGGTATGAACCTAGTGAGTTACTTCGGACACACCAATCGTGAGTTGCCACAAATCCCGTTCATTTTTGATCAATATGGGCATATTCGATGGTATGCCAATATGGATGCACATCCTGTGCTGGGAAATCTGTTTTATGACGTCGGAGTTGAGCGCCTCGAAAACGGTAATCTCTACTTCGGCGACGGTAGTAGCGGGCGTCTGGTTGAGATGGACATGTTGGGCAGAGTCGTCAATGAGTGGCCTCTGCCGGGGTACACCTTTCACCATCACGTTCTTGAACTCCCGAACGGAAATTTATTGGCAACGGTCAACAAACATGGACTCCCCACCATAGAGGATCATATCCTGGAAATTGACCGCGAGAGTGGAGTCATTGTGCAAGTATGGGATCTTAGACAGTCGCTGGATTCACGGCGGCGCATATGGAGTAGTAATTCTAGAGACTGGTTCCACGCAAATGGCCTGGCCTATGACGAAGAGAAAGATGCGATCATCGTGTCTGGACGTGTCCAAGGGACCGTAAAGCTGACTCGTGACAATGAATTGATTTGGCTTTTGGCTCCGCATAGAGGTTGGAACCGATCCGGGAATGGGACGGACCTTAACACCAAACTCTTGCAACCCCTGGATGCAAATGGGATGCCCATCACAGATACCCGGGTACTTGCAGGGTTTAGTGACCATTCGGAATTCTCGTGGGCGTGGTATCAGCATGCACCCAAGTTAACGCCACAGGGGACCCTGTTTTTATTCGACAATGGGGACAACCGACATTACCAAGGACAGCCTGTATTCAGCCGGGCGGTCGAATATCGAATTGATGACGAGGCGATGACGATTCAGCAGGTTTGGGAATATGGCCGTGAACGCGGCCATACAACCTATTCAGGCATCGTATCGGATGTTGATTATCACCAGGACGAGAATACCGTCGTCTTCATGCCCGGTGCCAATTTTGAAAACGGGCCCAACGGGAAAACGGTTGAAGTTGATTACGCCACAAAGGATGTGGTCTATGAAGCTGTCATACGAAATGACGGAGAAGCAATGTACGGAATTACGTTTCACCGCATTGAACGCCTTCCCATTTATCCACACAATCAATAGAACATGCGTCATCCCATGAAACAAAATGTGACCGAGACCTTGCCGCTATCCTGCAAGGCTTGCCTTTTCGCCTCTGTTCTGCTGTTTGCATTTCCAGTACAGGCACAGGATCAAACCGTGGGACTTATGCGCAACGATCCCGGTGCATATGAAGGGTACACCTTGATTACGCCGATACTCCACCCTAGCGTCTATTTGATCAATCTGGAAGGACAAAACGTGCATAAATGGGATGCCAGTGCCGCATTTGGAAGCACCAACCGACTATTGCCTGACGGGGCTCTTCTCAGAGTTTCTGCCGCTCCTAATTCATGGAGGGATGTTCAAGGTCTCTCAGGACGGCTCGAAATTATCGAATGGGATGGCTCAGTACGGTGGCAGTACGACTTTGTAGCCGATACATATATGCTCCACCATGACGTGGTCCCGCTGCCAAATGGCAACCTGCTTGGAATCGTCTGGGATCGGCGGGATATGGATGCGATTACCTCTGTAGGCTATGACCCTGCCAATCTCGCTGACGATCAGAATCAGATATTGAGCGAGCGAATTGTCGAATTCAAACCGATATTGCCCGATACGATAGAAATCGTATGGCAGTGGGATTCCTGGGACCATCTTGTTCAAGATCATAACCCGCTACTATCGGATACCTATGCTGAACGTATTTCTGACCATCCCGGGCGCATTGATGTCAATACCTCTGTCGGTGGTGACTGGCTCCACTTCAATGCACTGGATTACAACGAGGAACTGGATGTGATCGCAGTCAGTGCATCGTTTATTGATGAATTTTGGATCATTGACCATAGCCCCTCAACAGAAGAAGCACGCGGAAATGCGGGAGGAAATTTTGGATTAGGAGGCCAACTATTGTACCGCTGGGGCAATCCCCGGATATATGGTGCAGGAGGTGAGGAAGATCAGACACTGCACTTCCTTCATTCTGTCCTGTGGATTTCTGACGGTTTGCCTGGGGCAGGGAATTTGCTCGTATTCGAGAATGGAGTCGGGCAGCCGGAAGGGAATTTCTCAACGGTCCATGAACTCGTACTCCCGTACATGGAAGATTCCTATGGAGATGCAGTCTGGTACGCCCAGGACCTGGATGGATCCTTTCAGGATCCTGAGACTGCCTGGGATTACTCAGCGCCAGGCGAATTCTATAGCGACTTCATCTCCGGTCAACAACGCCTTCCTAATGGAAATACGTTGATTGCGGAGGGAATGACGGGGCGTATTTTTGAACTTGCAGCAGGGTCGGATCAACTCATCTGGGAATACGTCAACCCCGTAGTACAAACCGGCCCTTTATCGCAGGGAGACCCGATTCCTCCATTTGGCCCTCCGGGCTCGGTCCGCCTGCAGAATGGAGTCTTTCGTGCGCTGCGCTATGGGGTTGACTTCGAAGGATTTTCTGACAAAGACCTTTCCCCAGTTGGACCTATCGAACTCAGGACCACTGCTGAAATCCCCGATCGACGTTTCGAGCTATCGCCTAGCTATCCAAATCCATTTCGGGATCAGGTATCCCTATCCATACAGGTTGATGAGCCGATGCACATCGAGCTGGACGTCTTTAACGTACTTGGTCAAAAGGTGACGACGCTGACCAATGAGTTTCATGCTGTGGGGACCTACAATTATGTTTTCAATGCTGAAGCACTGCCGCCGGGGATTTATTTATGCAGAGCCACCTCCGAATATCATTCAAGTACGATCTCGTTGATTCATCGTTAGTCTGCTTCGCCAATCCTACGGACGCATCCCCGTGAACATTTGAGCTGTCGCAGGCGAAAATAAGTGACGCTAGACCGAGCATTGCAGGGGGACTTCCCGTATGGGTAGATGTCCATTATGGTGCCCGTCACGCACTGATGCACAAAATCGTATTACACCGTACTGTCAGCATCCTCATTTTGCGTACCCGGTAAAGAAAAACTCGATGGAGGTTAAAGCCGAACTCCTCGAATTTCTGGAAGCGCTTCCGCGGATGCGCGAATGTTTTCGGTGAAATTTCTTCATAGAATTTAATCGGGATCTATGAAAACGTTTGCAACGTACAATCGTGGGTAAGCTGTTTCTCCCTGAACACAACCATTGATGGGGGTATATCTGTGCAACAACCTGTCCTAAGAACACCGTCTGGATGTCCGAGGCAAATCCAAAGGCGTGACAGAATTGGGGTGGTACTATTCCACTGGGGTGGTCCAAGTCGAGTAAAGGAGGTTCATTCGTTTCTACGCCGCGTCTATGACGATAAGTACGTACGCAGACAATCGCGGGTATTCCGCAATTTTCAGGCGTTATTTTCGTGGTTGGCGGCAGCTTCCATGCGGGAGAAAGTGCAGCACGAGTTGAGTGCAGTCGGGGGAAATTGTCCGGCGATAAAATTGGTCAACGAACAGGTGCGGGGGCTTGAAAGTAAGCTGGTGCGACGCTGGGGTAACAGGATTGGTGTAAACTTTCGTGTGTATGCTGCGATGCAGTACGCCCACCCATTTGCACGCGAAACGGCACATCAAATGAGACAGGATGGCATCAAACACGTGATCCTGATTCCTGCATATTTACAGGAGTCAAATGCCGGACGGCAAAAATCGGTCGGCAACTGGCACGAACTGGTGGATAATCAAAAAATCCCCCAATGGCCAACCCATGAGATTCCACCGTTTGGCCGTGCTCCCAAGGTCCTTACGGCACTTAGTGAACGCATAGATCAAACACTTCAGCGATTTCCGAAACCGCTTCGATCCAGTGTGGCAGTGATCTTCTGTGCGCCGGGGATACCAGGCCAAGATAAAGCCAAATTCCAGGCCGAGGTCTTGCAAGTGAGCCAAGAGGTTATGCAGCAACGGAAGGAAAAGCGATCTGCTTATACGGCATTTTATGCGTACTACGGACATATAGGTGATCACCTGCGTGAGTTGAAGAAGAAAATCGTCAAAGCAGCAGATGTGGGAAACCGTTGTGTAATGCTCCTACCGCTTTGTGGAACTACGGAAAATCTACAAACGACCTACAGCATGGATATCGCCTGTCGGGACTATGCCAGCCGGGCAGGGATACATCATTTTGAAGTTGCAGAGATGCTGAATAGCAATACACTATTTCTGGAAACCTTATCTGACTTGATTGGAGAAACAGTGCAGTCCAGTATGAAGGCCGATGTCACGACATCGGACATGTGAATCCAACAGATCGCATTCAGAACCCAAGGATATAATTTCAAAAGTAAGTGACGTTGGACCGAGCACACCTGAGGGAGTAGCATCCGATAAAGACGCAGTCATACAGCATTGCATCGAACGTACGACTCGAATTATTCATCCCCAAACTTGGGGATACCCAAGATATGATACGCTCCAGAATAGCCAGCAAAAATGCCCCGCCCACCTTCAATGTTAGTGTAAAGATTGACGGGCTGCCCAAACCCATCAAAATCCCACTGTTCTTCAATTGAGGCCTGATATTCGACAAATTCTGGGCTCAATGCCAATACCACCAGAAGCAAACCTTGATCCAAAGACTCTCCCAATTCTTCGCTGAGATCAAATTTGATTTCGAAATCAAGAGTTGGTTCATCAACATTTCTGTCGGACAGAGCCCCAATCGCACATCCATAATCGTCACCAACAGCAACTTCAACCGGGTTCAGGACATCCGTGAAATTACAATACCACCGGCGGCTGTCATGGGACATATATGCATAATTAGGCCCATACGGTGAGTCCGAAGGACCCACTTCGGGATATTCAATAAGTATGAAGAAACTGTAATAGTTCAATCCCGGACGATTCGGCAAACGAAAATCGACCTGATATTCGGTCTCTCCAAAAACATTGGGGATATCACTCAATCGCCCTATCTCTACATCCGCAATATCTGGAGGAAGAGGCGCCGTGGACATCGCAGAAGCCGAACGAAACCCGGGAGCATCCACAACCATACGGTACGGGATATTCGCTCGAGGCCTCAGTCCCTGGGCAGAGACATATTCGCCACGATCCAGATCATAAATCAATCGGTCGATCAGCGATTCGCCCTGATAGACCCTGACCGTAGCATTTGATACAAGCGGATCTGGAGTATCACGCAAGCTACCGACGGGAACCGTTTGGGTAATGATCGCTGACCAGATTGAATCTGGTGTGAAATTGCTGGAAATTGAAAGCTCCGGATCATACTCTGGCGGATCAATCTCTATCACGGTCTCACAAGCTGGCAACAAGAGCAATATGAGGAGACCGATGAATCGCGGGCAACACACCAGAAAAGAAATCTGCCCCCAACCATACCCGTCTGAAAATCGGTCACACTCACTCCTTCGGTTCGGGGATGGGGTAGGAAATGCCATCAATTTGTTCTCGTCTCGCATCGGTATTAAAATGATAGTTGATAGCTGATGGAAGGAAGAATTGGGAGTATCGAAAACTTCTTGAAGATTAGATCCCCATCCCCATCTCTTTCTGTAATGATACTGATGGCATTTCTGCGACTGTACGTATTGTAGGCGCCTATGGATAGCGTGCGTTTTACCCGTCCCAGCATTCGATGCCTACGCAATCCAATATCCAGCCGATGATATGCCGGTAAACGTGCACCGTTGCGGGAACTTTGAATATCAAATTCAGAAAGCCCAAACCTCGATGAATATATGGAGTCCCACAAATGGGACGCGGAAACCATATATCCAACCGGCAATGTCACGGCTTGCCCAGTGCCATAAACCCATGTTGCACTGATATCAAACCGGGGATTTATTTCGTGGCTGATCACCACAGATGCATCATGGCGACGATCATATCGGTACGGGAACCAGCGGCCATTGTTGATTTTATCAAATTTCCGGCGACTCCACGACAGAGTATAGCCAACCCAGCCGGTTGTGCGCCCGGATTTCTTTTGAAAAAAGATCTCTCCGCCGTAGGCAAGGCCACGTCCGGCTTCAACACGGTCTTCCCATGTACCACCAAAAACCGTATCAAAATAATCAGCACCCTCCTCATACTCAATCAGATTGCTCATTTTCTTAAAATACCCCTCAACGGACAGCTCGAACATTCCATCGAAAAGGGTACGAACGACCCCGCCTGCAACCTGCCACGATCTTTGAGGCTTGACTTTTGCGGTTGCAGGAACCCACAGATCTGTGGGTAGAGATAGTCCGCTGGTCGTTGCCAGTAGATGGATATACTGCTGCATGTAAGCGAACGATGCTTTCACACTGGTTCGTGAATTCAAATTCTACAACGCAGAAACTCGCGGCTCAACCGAAACATAGGTCCTTTCCTCAATCAAAAAACTTGATGCATGTACACCGAGGTTCAACCGAATTCTTGAGCTGAGGCGCCAGTCATCCTCAAAGTAGGCCTGGAACTCGCTCCCATTGGTGCGCCGATTCGGTGAAGCTGTCGAGTCGGTGATGGTGTTCCCAACCCGATAAATCTCTTCATAAGCGCCCGTCAAAAAGGAATGCTGCTGTGCTCCCACGCCGAAACGGAGACTATGGCTGGCATTCGGAATAAATTCCAAATCCACACGGGCATGTAGATCCTGAATTCCCGATTCATAGCGATCTTCCCATATATTGGCGACATTGTTTGAGGTGTATCTATATTTACCTTGCACAAGCAACGCGTAATTCGTATAGCCAACCAGGATATTTGAAAACAGCCGCGCCCCAAAAATATGGTTCCATCGGGCTGTGGCGGTCAGGTTGCTCCAGTTCAGCGATTCTCTGTCTTCGTCTCCAAGAGAGTATTCGTACTGCGAATGGAGACGGTCAGCCCCCCAGTAACCGCTCAGATAGATTCGGTTTTTAGGATTGATAACCACATTGGTCTTCACATTTAGATCCGAGAAGTAATACCCAAAATCCTCATCGTCCGGAAGAAAAGGGCGAATCAACAAATCAGCATATGATCGGCGTGCAGAGACCAGAAAAGATGCACGATCGCGCTTGATCGGACCCTCCAATGTGACGCGGGATGCAAGAAAGCCAATGGATCCCGTTCCTGCAAATCGCTTCATGTTTCCCTCCTTCATCGTCAAGTCAATCACCGATGAAAGTCGCCCACCATAACGTGCAGGGAATCCTCCCTTTAGCAAACGCACATCCTTGATGGCATCGGAATTGAACGTACCCAAAAAGCCAAATAAGTGACTCGGATTATAGACTTGGGTGCCGTCTAAGAGATAAAGATTCTGGTCTGGCCCACCTCCACGGACATAAAGCCCGGTAGATCCCTCAACACCTGACTGAACTCCAGGCAAAAGTTGGATAATTCGTAATACATCGGTCTCTCCTAGAATTGATGGGAGGTTCTCAACATCCTTGACTGGAATAGAAATCGCACTCATCTGTGTTGTCTGGAGTGAGGATTCAGCAGTTGCAGTCACCTCCAGTTCTTCCAGAGCAAGCGTACTCGGTACCAACGAGATATCAAGTACAAGATCCTCCTGAGATGAGTATGTAAGTATTTGGGGAGTGTATGCAACGTGGCTGACAACCATACGCACGCTATCTCCAAGCAAGGTTAGACTGTAATAACCGTACTGGTTGGTGGTCCCTCCTACATTTTGAGCAGCCACATACAATGCAGCTCCAACGACCAACTCTCCAGTTTCGGAATCCGTTACGGTTCCACTAACCGTGATGGTCCCCTCCTGAGCAAATGCAACCGGTAAACATAGACCATAGCCAATGATCACCAGTACGATTGGAATCTTACTCATATTAATCCATTTTAGAACTTGGCCCATATGTGATCAACCTCCTATACCGCCCCCCTTTCTTACCCCTATCGACAATGTCACGAGCTTTTCCCCAACGCATGATTCCAGAAATCACGAGTCGGGGTATGCCCCGTGCCTATTCAAAACGAGGATAGTTCCAGATTAATATCAGTCTCCATAAAAATCTTCGTGAACTGGTGAATTTCAAAAATCAGGTAGAAACACGGGGCATGTCTCCCGATACCTGATGCAGCAAAAATCGGTCCACTGGGGATTAAACCCGAGAAATCATTTGTCTCGCGACAAACAAAGTCGAATCGAGGACCGGCCTATATACCCTACTGACTCGGTGAGATAATGAATTCAGCCTCGCTGACCTCACTTTCCCTGTATCCGTATCGGATTGCTTTTGCGCGGAGCACGACGCTCTCCTGCAACCGGAGAGGAGAAGAGAACAATAGCCAGTCTCCCTCATTGCCCGAATCGTCAAGAACGGTATAGGTAATTGAAGCACCTTGCGTTCCACTGTACATCGTCACATCTACAGGATTGTCGAAGACGCCGCCACTCTGGGTATAATCCAATTCGCCAGACATGCTGATTGCGGTACGCGCAGTTGCTTGGGGCAGGATGACGGGAGCACTCGTGACAGGCTGCTCTCCACCGGGCCACATGGATTCAACCATATCCAGCTCAGACTTGAATCCCATGTCTCCGACCTCCACAATCCAGTCATCCAAAGCAGTCTGCAGACGGGACAACTCATCGCTGTATGCAGGATCGTAAGCAAGATTGTTCACCTCGTGTGGATCTACACTCGTGTCGTAAAACTCATGTACAGGACGGCGTGGCTGCATCCACAATGATTGTGCTTCCGTCAATTCGCCGTTTGAATGTAGTCTGAAAAGCTCCTGCATCGTGGGCATCACATTCGCATACGCCATCCACAATGCGTATGGCTTCTCCGGCCGATAATTGCGTATATACTTATACCGGGTATCCCGAACTGCCCGGACCAGATCATACTGCTCATCAAAGCGATCCCTCGCAGCATAAACATATTCATGTGGGGGGTTATTGTCTGCAAACCTGCCAAGAAGCGCCCTTCCCTGAATGTGGGCTGGGGGCTCAACCCCTGCGAGCGAAAGGACCGTAGGGGCAAGATCCAGAAAGCTCACCAACTCCTCATTAACTCCGGGAAGCTGACCCGGAATATGAATAATGAGCGGAACATGCAACCCCGAGTCGTACAGCCACCGCTTTTGCCGTGGCATCCCATCCCCATGGTCACTCCAGAAGAATACGATTGTATTCTCCGTCAACCCGTCCTCCGCCAACTGCTCTAGAACCATTCCAGCCTGCGCATCCATTTCTGCAATATTGTCGTAATGCTGTGCAATATCCCGTCGTACTACGGGTGTATCCGGGTAGTAGGGGGGAACCGCAACCGCTGCAGGATCGGTCGATAAGGGAGGTGGTGGAGGACCTGCCATTAAAGCCGGCAATCCCATGGTCTCAAAAGCCGCTGCCGGGTCCGGCCAGATCTGGCTCTCATGCGTCGTCGTGAAATTGAATACGGAAAAGAACGGTTGATCCGTATCCCGACGATTTCGCCAGTGTGCCTCCGAACTGGACTCGTCCCATGCCGTGACCGGAGTTTCGAACTGATAGTCCTCCTTCACATTATTGGTCGTGTAGTAGCCTGCTGCGCGCAAGTACTCTGTGAAGGTTTTCACGTAATGGGGCGGAACCACGCTGTATGGCGCCGGCCCCGGCGCAAAAGGAGCTCCCGACAACGTTCGCATATGATGGGCACCAAAACTGACCTGATGCATTCCGGTGATGATCGCAGCACGACTCGGAGAGCACACGCCAGCTGTCGTGAATACACGCGTATAACGTGTGCCCAGGCTAGCAAGTGAGTCCAGGCGGGGTGTCCTGGTAATTTGATCCCCATAAGACCCAAGGCGTGGTCCCATATCCTCTGCAGAGATCCAGACGATATTGGGACGTTCTACAGGTTCCTCAGGTGTAATAGTAACTTCAGGTTCTGTGCACGCGCACAAAAGCAGCAGGATCAAAAAGGGTCGGATGTTCATGAGCCGGTGGTATCGGGTTCAACGGGGGCAAGGCTTAAGCCGGTATTAATATAGAGATCGGGTAGAGCCGACTGCAACCGGGTTACCCCCGCGTCCGTGACCTCGGTCTGCCAAAGATAGATTGAGTTGAGTGCAGGCAGGTTTTCAAGATGAACCAGGCCGGAGTCCGTGACTGCCGTTCCATAGAGATTCAGGTATTCCAGGAATTCCAGATCGCTCAGATGAGCCAAGCCGGCGTCGGTCACGGACGTTTGTTGAAGGTGCAGGCGCGTCAGATGTGGTAGACCCGCAATGACCTCCACTAGGTCATCGCCAACCGGAGAACGTCCGAGATCAAGCCAGGCAATATTTGTAGACAATGGACGCAATGCTTCCTGCAGCCCACTCGCGTCTGTACATGTTTGTGGATCCACACAGCGTACCTGCAGATAGGGCTCATTCTCGGCCAAAGGGGTAACGGACACACCCAAACTGGCAAGTTGGGCGACATCCATGGAATCAGGCGGAGTCGTATCCAAAGCAAAAATGCCTGTGCGGATTTCATCCAGACCCATATGATCCACGATCGTTTGCGTCACCGGAGACCATTCTACATCCGGTAATAACTCTTCAAAGGAAGCCCCGGCATCAATCCACCAGCGCAGCAGTTCGGCTTCTGCAATAGAGAGTTGTGGGCTTTCGGCGGGAGGCATCCGGTCATCCGAGCTTGCGGGTAGCCAAATACGGTGGATCAGTTCGCTCTCATGTGCACGACCTGCAACAATCGGAGAACCATTGTCTCCACCCTCAGTGATAAACTCGGGCTCATCAAGGCGTAAGCCGCCCCGCTGCGCATCAGAGCCGTGACAGGCAGTACATCTGGCTTCCAGGATTGGAGCAATCAAAGCTGCATAGACCGTAGTCTCGGCAGGGTTCTCAAGTTGCAGACGCCCGATATCAGCTTTCTTGGGTAACCCTGCCACCTGACGTATACCGTCAGGCAGATAACGGGATAAGTGATCCGGGCCATGCGTAAGTACTCCTCCAAAATGCCCGGTTAAGGCAACGGTCAGAAGCATGAACCCCACCGCGATCCCGTAAGCCCGGCGCTCCCAGTTCTTGAGCCAGCGCTCTGAAAGACCAGGCCAGGCTTTGTACAGGTATGCCAGCGCAGCGAATAGTACAACCAGGACTCCCATGCGCTTATGCCAAGCCAACTGGTCTGCAGCATACCCACCCCCTTGGGCTAGATAGAGCCCTGCGGCTACAGCAAGGATGGAACTCCATACACCGATATACAGGAGAGCCAGAATGCCTGTGTCATAGCGCCCCCGGAGAGAAGGCCTGCGTGAAAGCCCCTCAAGCAGGGCAGCCACTACAAGAATCCCAATCGGCAGATGGACAACCATGGGATGGAACCGCCCCAAAAACAGAGTGAAATCACTCGGCTGACCACTACCGGGGACCATTATCAGCATGAACACCACAAAGGCGAGGCCCATGCATAACCAAATCAAAGATTGCTTCATAAAAATCAACAGAAATTAGGCCAGTACTTCATGTACTACATGGCCGTGCACATCGGTCAAGCGAAAGTCTCGACCCTGGAAGGGATAGGTTAACCGGAGATGATCAAACCCAAGCAAATGCAAGATCGTCGCCTGAAGATCATGAACATGCACCCGGCCGCTTACTGCGCTGTAGCCAATCTCGTCGGTCTCGCCGTGTGTCATACCTCCCTTAACTCCACCACCGGCCATCCACATGGTGTACACATCGCTATGATGATCCCTCCCGACGAAGGGGTTATCCGAGCCGGTACGGTTTTCCAGCATCGGAGTCCGACCGAATTCTCCACCCCAGATGACCAGAGTTTCGTCAAGGAGTCCCCGCTGCTCCAGGTCGTTCAAGAGCGCTGCAACGGGACGGTCTGTCTCTTGGCAGCGTTCTATGAAACCCCCAGTCAGGGACTCACTCTCTCCGGCTCCGTGTGAGTCCCATCCCCAGTGGAATAGCTGAACAAAACGGACACCCCGCTCGACGAGTCTTCGCGCCAGGAGACAGTTGTTGCTAAACGCGGTCTCTCCAGGCTCTGTGCCGTACATCTCATGGATATATGCAGGCTCACGACTGATGTCCATCGCGTCCGGGACGGACGTTTGCATCCGGAATGCCATCTCGTATTGCGCGATCCGGGTGAGGATCTCCGGGTCCCCAACCTCCCCGTGCTGCTGCCGATTGATCGTATTGATGGCATCAATTGATTTGCGCCGTAAACTGCGCGGTACCCCGTCCGGGTCTCCGAGAAAAAGCACAGGATCTCCACTGGTCCTGCACTGGACTCCTTGATAGACAGTAGGCAGAAATCCACTCCCGTAAACGCTGGCGCCCGCATCCGGGGCTGCTCCTCCCGAAAGCAGGACAACAAACCCAGGTAGATTGTCATTTTCAGTCCCCAGCCCGTACGTGACCCAAGAGCCCATGCTGGGACGACCCAACCGGGGACTTCCCGAATGAACCAGTAGTTGTGCCGGAGCATGATTGAACTCGTCAGTGTGCATGGCCTTCAAAAACGCGACCTTATCGGCAACCTGCCCCAGGTATGGCATATGATTCGAGATCCATGCCCCTGATTCTCCGTGCTGCTGAAATGTTGCCTGAGGCCCCAACATCTTTGGGATCCCCCGGATAAAGGCAAACCGCTTCCCCTCCAGAAGAGACTCTGGGCAGTCCTGGCCATGCAGGCGTGCAAGTTCAGGCTTGTAGTCAAACAACTCAAGTGGGGAAGGCCCGCCCGCCATATGGAGAAAGATGACCCGTTTGGCACGTGGTGTAAAATGCGGACCTCGGGAGGTAAGTGGATCCCGGGGACCGGTAGAGGTCGCTCCGAGCGACGCAAACGCGAGGGCCCCAAACCCTGCACCCGCCGACTTCAGAAAATGGCGCCGTGTGACATGACCCAAATAGATATCACGAGCTTCTTTAGCAAGATTCATTTGTGCTCTCTTCACTGAGATGGATGCTATCTAATGTGTTCTTCAGAATTGAAGTTACTCTTTCATGAGAAACTGATCAAGATTCAGGATCGCATTAGCGACAATGGTGAGTGCTGCCAATTCCGCAGACTCGTGATCCCCGATCAACCGGGCAGCGTCTTCGGCGCCTTCTATATAATGCGTGAGCGCATCCGTGTACAAGGCGGTCAATACATCCAGGGCTTCACGGTCCGGAGAGGTTCCCATAGCATAGATATATCCTGCCTTAACTGGATCCTCGGCCGCTTGCATCCCCTCTGCCAGTGCCTGTGCCGCTTCAATAAATACGGGATCATTCAGAGAAACCAGCGCCTGCAGGGGCGTGTTGGTTCGGATCCTTCGGGATACACAAAATTCGCGACTAGGGCTATCAAAGGTCGCCATGGATGGGTATGGGACGGTGCGTCTCCAGTAGGTATATATCGCGCGTCGGTAGCGGTCATCCCCTTCACTGGTTCGCCACTGGCGGCTGTCATACGGATTTCTCCAGAGTCCTTCCGGCTGGGGCGGCATCACGCTCGGCCCGTACATCTTCGAACTCAATAGACCACTCACATGCAGTGTCTGGTCCCGAATCTGCTCCGCACTCAGGCGAAAACGAGGCCCGCGTGCTAGATACCGGTTACGAGGATCTGTCTGCAGTAACTCATCCGTCACGTGCGATGACTGGCGGTAGGTTGCCGAAAGGACGATCATGCGCAGAAGAGATTTAACACTCCAGTCATGGTCCTCCACGAAACTGATCGCTAAATAGTCCAGAAGTTCTGGATGTGATCGCTCCAGCCCCTGGGTTCCAAAATCTTCCAACGACTCCACCAGACCAATGCCAAACAGCTGCTCCCAGAATCGGTTGACCGTCACACGAGCTGTCAGGGGATTTTCACCGCTAACCAGCCACTCTGCCATCCCCAGACGATTCCGAGGAGCATTCTCCGACATGGCAGGCAATACATCCGGGGTATCTGGATGCACGACTTCTCCTTTCAAAAGAAAGCTTCCTCGCTCAAGTACATGCGTCCGGCGCTGGAATGGAAGTTCCTGCATGACCGGGGTATGGATGGGGTTTAATGCTCGCAGTTCGCGCTCTTTTTCCGCTCTCTCTTCCCGTAAACGCACAATCACTGGATCATCACTCAGACCGGCATAGACATAATCAAGAGTCCATCGCTGCGCATCCCCTCGCTCGGTCTCCAGCGTTGCCACGACCCGTTTAACCTCGTTCTGCAGCATAAGCCGGACCTGTCCGATCACTTCAGGCTGATCCAGGGTCGTTTCCCATGTACGGCGCTGACGGGCCAGTGAATCCGAGCGAACCCGGGCAATCATCGCCTCTTCCAAGCGGGCAATCTCTTGGAGGAGTGCCTCACCCTCTGCAGCCATCTCCTCTTCAAATAAGGGAAGGGTCGGAAATTCACTGTCCAGATCACGGTCTGCCGTGCTGTTGAAAAAGGCAAAAAATTCGTAATACTCCTCGTGCACAAATGGATCATAAGGATGCCCGTGACACTGAACACACGCAAAAGACGTCCCCTGCCATACCTCCCAGGTCGTATTCACCCGGTCAATGACAGCAGCTGTCCGGAACTCCTCGTCATCGGTTCCCCCTTCCGTGTTAGTCATTGTATTTCGATGAAACGCGGTCGCAATCAACTGGCTTTCAGTCGCCTCTGGCAGCAGATCTCCCGCCAACTGCTCAATCGTGAATTGGTCAAAAGGCATGTCTTCATTGAATGCCCGAATGACCCAGTCCCGGTAACGCCATATCGTTCGACCGACATCTTTTTCATATCCCTTGGAGTCTGCGTACCGCGCAAGGTCCAACCACATCGCTGCCCACCGCTCGCCATACGCAGGCGAAGATAGAAGTGAATCCACATACGTTTCGTACGATGCTTCGTCTGTACACACCTGTTTCACATTATCCGGCTTTGGCGGCAGCCCCGTCAGATCCAGTGTAACTCTTCGTACCAGAACCGGACAAGCTGCCTCGGGCTGCGGAAGTAGATCCCTCTGATCCAATTGGGCAAGAACAAAGTGGTCAATGGGCTCACGAACCCACTCCGGCTCCGATACATCCGGCAATGGGGGACGCTCTGGAGCAACATACGCCCAATGATCCTCCCAATGTGCACCCTGCTCAATCCAGGTTTGTAGCGTTTGGATTTCATCAGGCGTGAGCGGCTGCTCATCCTTGGGCATTCGATGGGCTGGATCGGTGTGTGCGACGCGCCGCAAAAGCTCACTTTCTGAAGGCTCAAAGGGAACGATGGCACGCTCTCCAGACTCCGCTGTGGAGAGGGCCTCATGCCGGAAGAGCAAACTCAACTCTCCCTGCCGCCGAATTCCCCCATGACAATTTACGCACCGCTCATTCAGAATGGGGCGAACCTGTTCGTTAAAACTAACTTGTGGAGCACGCTGACAGCCCCCAAGCAGAAACGCTGCCGCAGGTAACACCACAAGGATTACCCAAAGGTTTTTCATGCAAATAATGGTGTCATCACAGTCCCATGAACATCCGTGAGGCGAAAACGACGCCCCTGATACCTAAATGTAAGACGTTCATGGTCAATCCCCAACAGGTGCATAAGGGTTGCCTGCAGATCGTGTACATGCACCGGATCCCGGACAATATTATATCCGAGATCGTCCGTCTCACCGTAGCTCAACCCACTCCGGATCCCGCCACCTGCCATCCATAGCGAGAAGCATCTCGGATGATGATCCCGACCATAATCTATGTCTGTCAACCGTCCTTGACAGTAGTTCGTACGCCCAAATTCTCCTCCCCAGATGACCAGTGTGTCATCCAGCATCCCGCGCTGCTTCAGGTCCTGCACCAGCGCAGCCGAAGGCTGATCCGTTTCCTTTGCCTGGACTTGAATTCCGGCTGGTAGCCCCCCATGATGATCCCACCCTTGGTGAAAGAGCTGAATGAAGCGTACCCCGCGTTCCGCCAGACGCCTGGCCAACAAACAGTTGGCGGCAAACGTGCCGGGTTCCCGGGCATCCTCGCCATAAAGATCAAAGATGTATTCCGGCTCATTCGAGAGATCCATCACCTCAGGCACGGAGGTCTGCATCCGGTAAGCCATTTCATACTGGGCGATCCGGGACTCAATACGCTCCCAGCCAGGGCTCCCTTCTTTGAGGGTATGCAGCTGGCGCAACCGGTCCAATTGCATTTTCCGCTGTGCCGACGACACGCCATCTGGATTACTTAAGTACAGCACGGGATCTTGTCCGCTTCGAAATTGCACGCCTTGGTGCTGCGAAGGCAGGAACCCATTCCCCCAAAGCCGTGCATACAATGGCTGTCCTCCCTTGTCCTTGGTGATCAGCACACAGAATGCCGGTAGGTTTTCGTTTTCTGTTCCGAGCCCGTAGCTAAGCCATGACCCAAAGGATGGTCGACCGGCAATCTGTGAGCCCGTAAGGAAAAATGTAATGGCTGGATCATGGTTGATCGCTTCGGTATGCATGGACTTGACAAAGCAAAGTTCATCCGCAACCTTCGCTGTATAGGGCATCAACTCACTGACCCATGCACCGCTTTCTCCGTGCTGGGCAAAGGAAAAATGGGAGCGAGCCAACGGGAGCGTGTTCTGAAACCCCGTCATCCCGGTCAACCGCTGTCCCTTTCGAACCGACTCCGGCAGCTCCTGCCCGTGCATCGCATTGACCTTGGGCTTATAATCAAACAGCTCGAACTGTGAGGGGCCACCACTCTGAAAGAGGTAGATAATTCGCTTGGCACGCGGGACCACATCCGGATCAGCTGCCATCACCGGATTGACCAGGGAAGACAACGCAAGCCCACCCAGCCCCATACCGAGCCGCTCCAGAAACTCCCTGCGTGTGCTGAGAGGATTATAATTGCAACACTCGTGCATCAATATTTCTCAATCGACTCATCAAAAGATAACAGTGTGCTCGCAATCATAGTATGCGCGGCCCACTGTGCAAGGTTCGATCCCTGTTCCAGGGGAGATTCTCCAATTTCCAGTAATTGTCTCGCGGACTCCGGGTTCCGAGAAAAGAGTTCAAACTGTTCCCGATACAATGCTTTGAGGGTCTGCGTTTCGGGGGGCGTTGGACTTCGCCCCGTCAGCGCCCGAAATCCCAACTCAATCTGCCCCTCGAGCGTACCCTCTTTCAGCATACGAGCGGACAGATGACGCGCAGCCTCCACATATTGGGGATCATTCAACAGAACCAAGGCCTGCATGGGAGTCGCCGTCCGCTGACGGCGCAGTACACACTGTGCCCGTGTCGGCATATCGAACGTGATCAACGAAGGGGGCGGCGAGGTGCGCTTAAAGAATGTGTACAGCGTGCGCCGATAGAGGTCCCTGCCCGAGCTCTGATCATACTGGATCCCGGACTTCTCTTCCCAAAGACCCTCTGGCTGGTACGGCTTCACGGGAGGTCCTCCCAAGGTTTGGTCAAGTAATCCACTGACTGCGAGCGCCTGATCACGAATCATTTCGGCACTCAGGCGAAGCCGGGGTCCCCGGGCTAATTGCTCATTTCCTGGATCAAATGCCAAAAGTTCAGCTGTGGGCTCGGATCGCTGCCGATACGTGGCGCTGGTCACAATCAGTCGCTGCATGGCTTTGATATCCCATCCAGACTCTATGAAGGTCGTCGCCAGATAATCAAGGAGTTCCGGAAATGATGGCAATGCACCCTGTCGTCCAAAATCTTCGGGTGTTGACACAATCCCCGTCCCAAAATATTTTTGCCAGTGCCGGTTCACCGCGACACGCGCGGTAAGAGGATGCACAGGACTAAAGAGCCACTCTGCCAATCCGAGTCGATTTCGCGGCAGGTCGTCGGGCAGCGGCAGAATAGCCTCCGGCGTGTGTGCTTCAACTTGTGCGCCTAGGGCATCGTACTGACCACGCTCCAGGACGTGTGCCACACGCGGGGCGTGCATCTCCTGCATGACCATGATTTCCGGGATGCCCTTCAGGAGTGTATTTTCCTCTTCACGTAGATCCTGGAGGATCACATGTGAGCGTTGCCACGGGACCACTTCATGGGCAAGATACCACCGGAACATGTCCTCTGAATCCAGTGGTGCATCCAGGTTCCCGGCCAGTCGGGCAACCTCAAAACCATACAGCACGCGATCATACAGCTCAAGCTCATCCACTGCCCCATCTCGCAATCCGCTATCTCTGAATCGATACCCAATCTGAAGTGGTACCTCCATTGTATCATACGTAATGTGACGCGTCAGGCCATCACGAATGACCTCCACCTCGGCGGGGAGGCCATCTATGTAGAGACGCAGACCGGAAGCACGACTGGATCCGTCATACGTCATTGCGACATGTGTCCAATCCTCGAGCGGGACGGTAGCGGTTGTTTGAATGCGTACGGAGTTTTCCGGCCACATATGGGCCAGTTGCGCAACTAGGTGACCACGATCAAGTGCCAGCTCCCAGCCCCGGCTGCCTGCGTCAAGGGCAGCCTGTGTCCGATGGATGATCAGCCCCGTCTCCTCCCCAGGGTTGATCCAGATACTGACCGAAAACGGCGTGGTCCGCTCGAATTCCTGCACATCCGTAAACAGGAAACCGCTTTCGCCGTCAAAAGCCATTGCATTGCCGGTATGGCCGGGCACTACGGTCGGACTAAAGACAGCCTCTCCCCTCTTGTTTCCATTGCACTGGAGGATCTCTCCATTCAGAGATTCAAATTCACACTGAAGGATCGGAGAGGATTGAAAGCCAGGGGGCACGGATGGGCTCCAGGATTCAAAGCGTGCTCTTGAGGCTTCAGTCAGATCTAAAACAGCGCGCTCTGCTGCTTTGATTTCCCGAGCTAAACGATCTAGTTCATCCTCTTGATCTGGATTTGGCAGATCCATTGCTGGGACCGGTACTGCGTCAGTAAAATGGGAAGTCTGCCCCGACTCGTCTACACTATTGAAAAAGGCAAAGAGCCCATAGTAATTGCCCTGCGTGATCGGGTCGTACTTATGATCATGACACCGCGCGCACTCAAGCGTCAGGCCCATGAATGCAGTTCCAAGTGTATTGACGCGGTCAGCCACGTACTCGGTCCGGAACTCTTCCTCTATGCTGCCTCCCTCATTGGTCTGCCGGTGATTCCGATTGAAGGTCGTGGCAAGCCGTTGCTCCAGGGTTGCGCCCGGCAACAGATCGCCTGCGAGTTGCCACGTTCCAAATTCATTGAATGGCAGGTTTTGGTTGTATGCGCTCACCACCCAGTCACGCCATGGCCATACGTAGCGATCCCGGTCATTCTGGTAGCCATGCGTATCTGCATATCTGGCAATATCAAGCCACGCCGAGGCCATATGCTCTCCGTAGGCCGGTGAATCCAATAGCCGATCCACCACCTTTTCGTAGGCATTCGACGAGGTATCTGACAAGAAAGCATCCAGCTGTTCCAGCGTCGGAGGGAGCCCCGTCAGATCAAGGGTAACCCGCCGAAGGATGGTACTTCGTGTTGCCTCTGGAGAAGGAGTAAATCCCTGTTGTTCAAGATTCGACAGAATGAAATAATCAATCGCATTGTTTGGCCAGTCAGATTGTTCTACTGTAGGTAGGTCGGAATACGTTGGCACAAGAAAGCTCCAGTGGGGTTTCCACTCAGCCCCCTGATCAATCCAGCGGGCAATCATCGCAATCTCGTGATCCGAAAGGGACAGGTTTGACTCCGGCGGAGGCATCTGGAACTCTGCATCCTCGGAATGAATCCGCGAATACAGCCGACTTTTTTTGAGATTTCCCGGGACGATTGCATATCCACCCGAGATCAATTTTGTCTGTTTTGCTGTGGATTCCTCATCCAGACGCAAATCGGCCTGTCGGGCATTGGCATCAGGTCCATGGCAGGCATAACAGCGATCAGACAGGATGGGGCGGATATGGAAATTGTAATCAACAACCTCTGGCAGCGCCGCATGGTCGGTGTGGGATGCGCGACCGCATCCCATACTCACAAGCAACAGAAGACAACCTGCAAGACGCAAGTTGTCAGGCCAAAAGATCCTTAACGACATGACCATGTACGTCTGTCAATCGATATCGGCGTCCCTGGTGTCGGAAGGTGAGCCGTTCATGTTCAATCCCAAGGAGATGGAGTACGGTTGCTTGAAAATCGTGCACGTGAACCGGATTCTCAGTGATATTGTACCCCAGTTCGTCCGTGGCCCCGTACGTGAGTCCCGGCTTGACTCCCCCTCCCGCCATCCAGATCGTAAAGCATCTTGGATGGTGATCCCGGCCGTAATTGGTTTCCGTGAGTGTGCCTTGCGAATAATTGGTACGACCGAATTCTCCACCCCAGATCACCAGGGTATCCTCCAGCAGGCCCCGCTGTTTCAGGTCTGTGACCAGCGCTGCAGATGGTTGGTCCGTATCCTTGCATTGCAGTGCAATATCTTTGGGGAGATTTCCGTGCTGATCCCATCCCATGTGATACAGCTGAATGAAGCGTACGTCGCGCTCGGCCAGGCGCCGAGCTAGAAGGCAATTGGCCGCGTACGTTCCCGGGGTGCGGGCCGCTTCTCCGTAAAGCTCAAAGGTAGACTCAGGTTCATCCGACAGATCCGTGACATCCGGCACCGATGTTTGCATGCGGTACGCCATTTCATACTGGGCAATCCGTGACTGGACTGCAGGATCCCCACTCGTCTGGTAATGCATTTCGTTCAGGCGGGCTAGGTGCCGGAGCATACTGCGCCGGTCCCCGGCATCAAGACCAGGCGGATTATTGAGGTACAGAACCGGATCTGCACCCGAACGAAACTGGACACCCTGGTGCAGGGCCGCTAGAAACCCGTTCCCCCATAAGCGGGAATAGATTGGCTGCGGACGTTGGAGTCCACGAGACAAGAGAACGCAAAAGGTGGGTAAATCTTCATTGGCACTACCCAGACCATAACTCAGCCAGGCACCCATACTTGGGCGACCCGGTTGCTGCGAACCCGTCTGAAAAAATGTGATGGCCGGATCGTGGTTGATCGCCTCTGTATACATAGACCGTACGATACAGAGTTCGTCGGCAATCTCGGAGGTATACGGAAGTAAATCACTGATCCATGCGCCGCTGTTTCCATGCTGGGCAAATGGATAGATCGTAGGTGCCAGAGGAAGAGAGTTCTGATAGGCGGTCATACCGGTCAGACGCTGTCCCATTCGGATCGACTCTGGCAGGTCCTGTCCTCGTCGCAGGTGCAGGTCAGGCTTATAATCAAAGAGCTCCAGTTGCGAGGGACCTCCACTTTGAAAAAGATAAATTATCCTGCGTGCTTTGGGAGCAAGATGCGGTGAATTCAGAACTCCCTGGAAGCCTGAACTCGCAGCCAGTTGGTCCGAGGTATGTCCACATCCCATTAGAGATGCGAGAGCTGCGCCACCGATTCCAAGACTGAGTTTCGAAAAGAAATGCCGGCGGTTCATCTGGCATCCGACATCGCAGATCAGGTCATTCATCGATATTGGGCTTCGTCAAGATTCATGATTGTACTAGTTACAACGGTCATCGCCGCCAGTTGCACAACCTTTGTATTCTGCCGGCGCGGACTGACCCCAACGGAGACCAGATCCTGCGCACCGGACGGATCCTGTTCAAACTCAACGACCTGCTCCCGAAACAGGTCCAACAAAGCGTCCAGTTCTACCTCTTCCGGCATCCTGGAGGTCAGCCAGCGAAATGCCGTTGCGATCTGCTGCCGCTCGTCTAATGATTCGCGGGTACGGACACGAGAAGCCAACGCACGGGCTGCTTCCACGTATTGCGGATCATTCAGGAGCACCAGAGACTGTAATGGAGTGGCCGTCGTCTGCCGCTCTACGGTACAAACGGAGCGCTCAGGAGCGTCAAAGGTAAGCATTGCCGGTGGTGGGATCGTGCGCTTCCAGTATGTATAGAGGCTGCGCCGGTGCATATCTGGACCGGGTCGGTAACGATTTTCGCCGATCTGATTGGCAAGTGCTCTCCAGAGACCTACTGGTTGATAGGGGCGTAAAGGTTCGCCGCCCAGTGCCGAATTCAGCAGACCACTCACCGACAGTGCATTGTCCCGTATCATTTCGGCAGATAGCCGCTTCCGAGGCGCGCGGGCCAATAGAAGGTTGTCTGGATCCCGCTGCTGAAGAGTTCGCGTAACCTGGTTGCTTTGCCTATATGTAGAGGACATGACGATCTCCTTGATGAGTGCCTTGATGTCATATCCTGATTCGATAAATGTTATTGCCAGATAATCAAGTAATTCTGGGTGAGAAGGAAGAGCACCCTGATTCCCAAAGTCTTCCGGTGTACTTACCAGGCCTGCTCCAAAGAGGAGTTGCCACAATCGATTTACCGCAACGCGTGCAGTCAGAGGATTCTCTTGATGGGTCAACCATTGTGCCAGCCCTAACCGATTACGTGGGAAGTCCTCAGGAAAAGGGAGGATCGCGGTTGGGGTTGCTGGACCGACCGAATCCAATGGTGCATCATAGGCGCCACGATCCAGAACATGCGTCGTGCGTGGAGTGGGCATCTCTTCCATGATCATCACGTTCGGGATGCGCCTGACGCTGCGCCGCAGGCTATCTAACACCACGTTCACGGCTTGGAATGCATGGTCATAATGTGCCTGGTAGTGATGAGCAGCCTGGGGAAAGGATGTCTGTCCTGCCAGGTGGGCAACTTCAATGTCCGTGAGTACCCTGGCATGTGTATAGAGCTCATCTAAAGCCCCACCGCTCATCCCCTCAATCTCATCAATGGTACGATTCCGGGGAGTCCAATGACCCGCCAGGAGTCCATTACCATTCAGAATACTTTCACGATCAAGTGTGTCCTCAAGAACATGGACTCCACTTCGAATGCCGTTCAGATATAAATGTACGCCCTCTGCCCGCCCACTTCCATCGTACGTAGCGGAAACATGAACCCATGTATCCGGCGGAAATGTGCGGGCTGATTCAACAGAAATTTGGTGCTCCCCATCATGAATTAACCGGAACCGAAGCCGGCCCTCTTTTGTCCGCGCGAGATCATAGCCACTGCGTTTTTGCTCGCCATTTCGCTTGGAAAGTAGGGCGACATCTTTAGTTTGATCTTTTGCAAGTACCCATGTACTTAAAGAGAACCGGTTGAACCACTCAAAATCAGCCTCCAGCCCGATGTTCAAAAAATTCTGCCCATTAAATTCAAACGCCCCGCCTTGCATTCCACCGACAACTACTGGCGGGTCAAGTACTTTTTCGAGCCCCGTATTGACCATCGCATCAGTATGTGCAAGAGAGGTAAGGTTTTCCAAAGGCAGAAAAGTCAAGAGCGCAGACTCTATCGTGGTAGCGGGATCCGGCATCCACTCGGACGGCGGAGAAGGTTGAGGCCAGGAGGCAAGCACCTGTTCGAGTGAGTCGATGCTTGCCTCTGTCTGCAGGATGGATGCTTCCAGTTCCGGATCTTCTAGCCGTATGGAAGGCCTTGGTGAGAGATCGAAATAACTGATCTGCGCCTGCTCATCTATGCCGTTGAAGAATGCAAACATGCTGTAATACTCTTCCTGCAAAATTGGGTCGTACTTGTGGTCATGGCACCTGGCACACTCCATAGTAAGCCCCAGAAATGCCGTCGCAGTGGTATTGGTGCGATCTGCAACATACTCAGTCAGATACTCTTCCGCGACTACGCCTCCTTCCTGGGTGATCGCATGATTGCGATTGAACCCGGTTGCAAGCCGCTGATCAAATGTCGCATCTGGAAGCAGATCACCCGCGATCTGCCATATCACAAAATCATCGTACGGAAGATTTTCGTTGAATGCACGCATCACCCAGTCGCGCCACGGCCACATGGTTCTTGGCCGATCGTCTTGATATCCATGTGTATCTGCATAACGAGCGACGTCCAGCCACATGGAGGTCATACGTTCTCCGTATGCAGGACGCGCCAGGAGCTGATCTACAACACGTTCATAGGCATCGGGGCGACGATCTTCCTGAAAAGCATCCAGTTCTGCCGGAGTTGGTGGCAAGCCTGTTAAATCGAACGTTACACGACGAAGCAGCTTGGCGCGACTTGCCTCTGTTGATGGAGACAGACGCGCGGATTCGATCTTTTGCAATATAAAGTAGTCAATTGGGCCACGAGCCCAATCATCGTGATCCACTTCGGGAAGTGTTGACTCTGCAGGAGGGATGAAGGCCCAATGTCGCTTCCAGTCGGCACCCTGATCAATCCATTGCCGAATAAGTCCAATCTCCCGCTGGGAGAGGGATAAATTGCTCTCCGGCGGAGGCATGCGTCGTTTAGGATCCTCACTGGTGATGTGCTCTATCAAGAGACTGGAAGCAGCATTGCCCGGGGTAATGATCCGAAGGGTTGAGTCTTCCCTACTAGTTCCATAGGCCCCCTCACGGGTGTCAAGCCGCAACTCCGCCTTCCGAACCTGGTCATCCGGGCCATGACACTTGTAGCAGCGGTCCGACAGGATTGGCTTGATATGCCAATTATAGTCTACGGTAGCCGGCAGGGCAGATGGATCAGAAGATGATTGACTGCACGCTGCCAAAAGGAGGAGGACTAAGGGCCAAGTGAACCGGAAAATGGACACGAGTTGAATTAGGTTTCGTGGGCACTAAACCTATAAGGTACAACGCAATACTGAATGGTTTGGCCTCATTCGACTTGTGGATCAAATACCCTACGGCATCGCATCGGCAATAATTCAGTTCGGTATCAATACCTGAATTACGAACCGGGTAGCTACTGCGAGTGTCAGCCCAATCGTTGGATGAGCGAATGATCTGCTTTCAGCGGGGTTATCCTTTTGTCACTAATTCACGCTGGATTTGAACGTGACTTTTGGCAGCAGAATACCATCTGGGACTTATATCGAATAGCGAACAAGTTTCGTACCGTTTTTGTAAGTTGGGGGTGCACAGACATGGAGGGATGTAAGGGAGACCCACACTGGAAGAACCAAGACGAATACATGTCCGACCCCTGTGACTTTATCGACCAGAGGAACCAATGAATGGCTACGTGGCAGTCACCGAACAGGCTTGGTTCGAACATCTCAGGATGCTTTCGCGCCGCAGAGGTGTGGACGAAGTCAACTTCTGGCGCCCGAATATTGGGGGTGGCCGGTTCGGCGTACTCCAACGAGGCGAGCCCTTGTTGTTCAAACTCAAGAGTCCGGCCAACGCAATCGCCGGTGGGGGATTCTTCGAGCACTACTCGGAACTTTCGATAAGCCTCGCGTGGCAGGCGTTCGGCGAGAAGAACGGGGCCTCCAATCTGGAGGCGTTTCAACAACGGACGAGTCGATTTCGACAGGACCGTCCGAAATTATGGGAGGACTACACGATTGGATGCATCCTCTTGGCCGCGCCTTTCTTCTGGCCAAAGAAGGACTGGATTCCCCAGCCCGAGAACTGGAAGGGGCCGATACAACAAGGGAGGAGATATGACCTCAAATCTGGTATCGGAAAAAAGCTGTGGACACAGGTATATGACCGCCTGTTGGCATCCAACGCCTTGGATCCCCCGCCGGATGTTTGGGGCGGCTACGGCAATCAAGTGTCTGTAAGGCCCCGAGTCGGACAGGGAATCTTCCGAACTAGAGTGGCTGATGCGTACGAACGGCAGTGTGCTGTAACGCGAGAGAAGACATTCCCGGCGCTTGAGGCAGCCCACATCCGGCCATTCAAGGAGGATCCACGGCACTATGTCAGAAATGGACTATTGCTGCGCTCCGATATTCACAGACTGTTTGATGCTGGCTACGTGACCGTCAGCCCGGACTACCGGTTTAAAGTAAGCGGGTACATCCACAAGGATTTTAACAACGGTAAGCAGTACTATAAACTCCATGGGGAAAAGCTGTGGATACCTGGGCGCCCGGAAAAGCAGCCAAACCGAGAACACCTGGAGTGGCACAATGAAAATCGGTACCGGGGGTAAATTGAGGTGATCAACTCACCTCCAGTTGGCAGAGATCGTATCAACTAGTTGTGATTGGAAGGAAGACGAGAGTTTTCGAAGTCTTGCAACTGCCGTGCGAGTGGATTTGGCGGAAGGGCTGCAAACGGCCAGTATTCCGTTTGATGCACCAAACTCATCAATAGAGATGCGATGTAATTCGCAAATACAGGCCCGTTCCGTTCGGATCAATTGGGGAACTGCGGGGGGCAAGATTTCCCTGTCGGAGACTTTCCTGAATATGTGCTTTGCGAACGACGTCAAACACGTTACTGATACCAAAAGTAATCGTCCAGGAATCATGAGGAGCATATCCGATTTCGGCATCAAGAATCCAGGAGCTCGGAAATTCATCCAGAACCTCCACCCCGTCTATGCGACAAGTAGAACTGCCGAAGCGGCAATGCTGCCAACTGTCAAACCAGTTTACACGTAGCAATCCAGACCACTGGTTCGCTACCTGCCGGTAAGTCACCACGATGCGGTGTCTTGGATTCAGGCGTTCAAGCTCAATCCGTCGCTGGCGAGTAAGCAAGCCAAGCGTCAGGGGATTCTCGAGGGTTTCACCCAGAAAACTGGTGATCTGCCTAGGAGATGTAAAATGAGTAAGTTCTGTAGCTGTCCAGTTCCATGCAATGCTCCCAAAAGAAGCATGCGTACGGCTCCACTCATGCTCCCCCGCCAATAAAAGATCCAATCCATTGGTGCGGGTGCTGAAATCGTTCGAATAAAATCGGACTTCACGGATGTTGGTAACTCCTCCCAATAGATCCTTCGAATCTATAATCTGCACGATCTCGTCCGTGATTGGAATATTGCCCGTAAGCGAAAGCCGATCCTCAAATTTGATATTGAAAAAGTCAGCCGTCAGCGTGAGTCCTTCTCGAAGCTCGACAACCAACCCTGACGATATACTGCGTGCGAGCTCGGGTGTCAGAAGTTCGCCTCCCAATGCTTCTGCAATTGGATGCGTTGACGGTAAGAGGCCCACCTCAATGAGTCCTTTTTCTTTTGAAAATCCGGTCGTTCGGAAGACATTCAGATTCGCTTGTCCGGGAGTCGGCGCACGGAATCCCGTACTCGCCGCCGCACGTAACGAAATTCGATCAGTTGCCCGATAAAGAACTGCTGCCTTCCCATTGAGTGTTCCTCCAAAATCAGTGGTATAGTTTTCGTACCGCACCGCAACATTGCCCAAGAATCGCTGAGTAAGATCCGCCTCGGCATCAACGTAAACAGCAATGTTCGGGCGTATCCATCGACCGGCGAAGATCGGATTCAGACCCTGATACCCATTCGCTCCAACGCTGAACCCTTGATCTGCATAGGGACCCACTTGCCAGGAAAGTGGGTCTCCAGCACGGCTCTCAAAAATTTCCGTGCGCCAGGTTGCCCCCCAAGCCAAGTTAATCGGGGAAGAAAGTTGCCGAATCGCTAAAGGAATTGAGAAAGCTGCAGATACCTCCGCTTCCTGCTGAAAATATGAGCGGGGCTTAAATGAATTCGGCGTGTCCGGGCCAAAAGAAGCGTTGACCGAATTATACAGGAAATAATCAATCAGACTCCGTGCACCGCTTACACTGACATCCCAGTTCAGTCCATCCTGTCGCCCTCCACGTAAACCTGTTACGAGACTAAGATCATAAACATCTCCCCCGAACCGGGGCGTAAATCCGCCCGGAAACATCTCGTTGAACAAAAAGCATTCACCCTTGAATTCTGAGATAAATGCCTGGACTTCCTGATTTGAAGCATTCAGTCCCGGTAATCTGTCATCATTTTTGCAGTCGGGACCCTGATCCGGTTTCAGGTCAATGACTGCACGCTCCGTACCAAAACGAAATACACTGGTGCGAGCGGTTTCCGTACCGGGTGCACGGAAAAAAAAGCCATATTCTTCAGTTCTTCGTCCACCGCCACCAAAGGCATAGGCTCGGATCCTGGGGGTTACATCCAGTCCAGCATTAAAGAACCCGATGATGCTATGGCTTACTTCAGGACTTCCCCAAATCTGGGCAGGATTATTTACGGGGTAACCCCGCTCGGTCAGTACTCCTGCATCTTCGCGTTGGACACTCCGAACTGTCGACTGTACATCCCTGTACTCGGCACTTAGATTCAAAAAACCGTTCCTGGGTAAAGAAAATCCCGCATTCGTCGCCAGATGGACATAGCGCCCGTCTCCTCTTGAATATTGTCCCGTCCGTAAAAGGGAACGTACCCCCTGTTGATCTTCCCGTAGTTGCAGATTGAACACACCAGCTACAGCATCGGCACCGTACTGGGCCGTCGCACCATCGCGGAGAATCTCCAATTGACGCAAGGCAATTGTGGGAACCATATTGAGATCTGGTCCCTGTGCTCCTTTATTCAGAGAGCTTCCAGAAAGTGCAATGGAGGCGGATCGATGACGTCGCTTGCCGTTTACCAGTACAATCACGTTATCGGTGGGCAGGCCGCGCAGCGTAGCTGGGCGCACAATGGCGGCTTCATCACCCGTATAGCTCTGAAGATTATAAGATGGGATCTGTGAGCGTAGGATCTGATCTACGTCCGTCGTAGCAAGTGATTGAAGATCCGAAACTCCAAGTACATCAACCGGCACTGCAGAGTCTTTCAGGAGTCTGGGCTGGCGCCGAGAGCCCACAATGACAACTTCATCTAAACCGAAGATCGCCGGCATCAAGATGACATTGATCTCCTCTGTGTTTGAAGACAGGACCACCTCCTGCGTTTGATATCCGATAAATCGGAATACAAGCGTCGCGTCAGAAGTCGGGACCTGAAGCGTATAGCTTCCATCCACGGCGGCTGTGGTTCCGAGTGTGGTCCCGCGAACCGCTATAGTCACTCCCGGCAAAGGTGTAGCGGTCTCCCCATCGGTAACTGTACCTCGGACCGTTACCTGTGAACTTGCAACAGATGCCGTACCAAGAAATGCCAACAAAAAGAGCCCAAAATATCTAGCCGCTACCGTCATTTTCTAGTCGGGAATGAAGGATGAGTGGAAGAAAGGTATATACCACGCTACCAGGTATACTTTGTATTCTTTAGCTACAGATTACAATTAGGACAAATTCCCCAGGAAGCGTCCATGATTTATCGTAGCCACGCCATGACCGGCCTTGGACTACAAACTTCTTTGGAGTGTTCCTGTGTCTACACACCGGGGACATCCAGTTATGCCTGGAAATGCACACCCTCCGCCAGATTTGACCAATGCATACCTTGCCCCTGAATTTGCTCCAGTGCCAGGCTTGATGGCATAGCCCGCTGATTCATTCACATCATTCGAATTCCCAACAACTCAGAAATATGGCGGTAAGAGAAGAACACAGGTTCCCATGCGTATGACCCGTGTCGCCCCCTTGATCCTTGTCCTTGCAGTTTCTCATGCAACGGCTACACACGCACAATTCTTGGGATGTCCCCTGATTGATCAGATTACTTTGGAGGACTGTCAGGTTCTGGAAAAACTATTCTACGATACCGATGGATTCAACTGGCGGAATGTGCGCGGATGGCTTCGAACGAATCAGCCGTGTGACTGGTACGGGATCACTTGTCAATCGTCTGCCTGGCCCAGAGATATCATACATATTGATCTGTCTGGAAACGACCTCACCGGTACACTTCCGGGAGACCTGGCTTTCCTTTCAGAATTGCGATCAATCCGCATTGACAATACTGGTCCGGGGGTCCGCCAGAAAAAATTGATCAATCAGATCCCGGCGTCACTCGGAGATCTGGAACACCTAGAAGTTCTATTGCTCGGCAATAATGCCTTTTCCGGTACGATCCCGGTGGAACTGGGAAACCTGACCAACCTTCGTGAACTGAGTCTGGGAGACAATAAACTGGAAGGCTCCGTACCCGAAAGATTCGGACAACTCACACAGCTACAGCACCTGGATCTCCGTGGAAACAACTTCGGCGGAGCTATCCCCGATTCCTTCCGTCACCTCATCAAACTTGAACATCTCGACCTGAGTCAGAACCTCTTTAACGGCAATCTTCCAACCTGGCTGGGAGACCTGAACGCGCTCAAGTTTCTTGATGTCAGCAATAACATGTTTTCTGGAACCCTGCCCGAAGAATTGATTCAACTGGATCAGCTCGTATGGCTCTCACTTGCCAACAATGATCTGGAAGGGGCGCTTTCTCTAAAAACGGCTACGTACGCCGCCGGGATTACCAATTGCCACCTGGAAGGCAATCACATTTGCATTCCAGATGCACCCCCCTATGCGGACCTTCATCAGGTTTGTTCACTCTCGCAGCAAAGTACATGCAAAGTATGCCGGGGTTCAGATTGCCAAAGCCTCGAATCTGTATACTATGAGACCAGTGGGGCCTCTTGGATACAAAGTGAGGGATGGCTTGCCAGCTCAGATCCATGTGACTGGCATGGCATAAGCTGCCACAATGAAGCGATCACCAGCATTGTCCTGGCGGATAACGATCTTACGGGAGATCTGCCCCAAGCCTTTTCATCTCTACGAAACCTCCAAGTACTCAACCTCTCGAAAAACACCCTTCAGGGGAATATTCCTCAAGAATATGCCGGACTGAGTCAACTCGTGGCCCTTGACCTCAGCAACAACGAACTCACCGGAATACTGCCCTTGGAAGTGGCAGCACTCGGCGCGACGTTAAATGAGTGTAACCTGTCAGATAATGCTGGACTCTGCCTACCTGATACTGCTTCGTATGCAGCACTGAATGCAAACCCGATCTGTCAATTGCCATTGCGCAAAGATTGCCTGGGCTATGACTTTGTCGTGTTCAGTGAGTTGCGTGCGATCCTAGGGGAACGGTCTGTTCAACTTGTATGGTCGACAACCCAGTCATCGGTTGGAATTACATTTGTGATTGAGCGCATTGAGCCACTTGAAATTCTTGCTGAAGTGTCTGGAAATGCACAAGTGCCGGGTAGCTTTGTCCACACCATTGACAACCTGGACCCTGGACAGTATTCATTCCAAATCCGGCAGGTCACCGCATCCGGTGCCTACAGAGTCTCCGAGCCCATCACCGTTGAACTCTATGCGGAAGACCTGGTGATCTACGCCCCCTATCCAAATCCCTTCTCCGCCGAGACTGTACTGGAGTTTACGTCTGGAACATCTGGATCGGTCGAAATCGTATTGTACGACCTTGTGGGGCGCCGAATCCAGACACTTTTCAGTGGAACACCTGCACTGCACCAGCGCACACGCATTATACTCGACACGAAAGGCCTGCCCAGCGGAACCTACTTCATTCACAGCTTCCTTGACGGTCGCCCGATCTCCTCAGAGCAAGTCTCACGCATCCGGTAATTATTTCCCGGACAACATCCTGTGAATAACCTCTTCTACTTTGTCTGGTCGTTCGTGATGGATGTAGGAGCCATGATCCAGGGTCACATGCGTGCCCATGGGCATCTTCTCCACCCACGAAGCATGAAACCTGCTCCATGCCTCGCGCCCTTCTCGAGACTCCCCAATCCAACTAGTAGGATCAGACACGCGTTCTGCCGTCAAGATCACGGTGGGCACCGAAGGTGCAGACGACAACCCTGGATCCACCTGCTCGTCAATTATTTCGGCATAAATCTTGAACTCCTGGCCTGTTCCTCCCGGCAACATAGACTGAAAGCGTTTGACACGACCCCAGTATGACTGCCACGCCTCTACATCCAGCCCCTTCCATATCTCGGCCTGCTTTTCGTGGTCAGGGTCAATGAGAACCAGGCCGCGCACCTGTTCGGTATATAAATCCACAAACCGACGGGCAATAAATGCACCCTCTGCGTGAGCCACAAGCAAATAAGGCGCGGGAGCATTGATACTCTGCAACAAGTCTCTCAGCTCAGATGCCATCTGATCCAGAGTACGGGGCATGGAGGATATCTTTGATAAACCCAGACCGGGCCGATCATACGCAACCGTGCGAAGATTCTGTGCCAGATTCTGGTGAAGTACCTCCCAAGTGGTAAGGTTATCCCCCAACCCTGCAATTAGCACCACCGTCTCTGGACCCGTACCTGCATCAATATAATTCACATCAAGGCCGTTCAGCACCGCGGTACTCCCCTTCGGATAGGCTTCCCCTAGCCGCCATTCTTCGGGCTCCGAATCCGTACCCTCCTGCAGCCCGGAAATATTTCTGAACGTCATCTCATCCAGAGTTAACGCGTCTCTGTCGGAGCCGGGAGGTGCCATGATCGCCCCTCCATAACCTCCCCACGGATCTGCACATACACCATGATACACCCCGTCGGGAAGACGTGCCAACGTACATGGCAACTCGAACGAGGGCTCCCATACAAAGAACAGGCTGTCTGCACTTACCCGTACATCTCTGAACTGAAAGGGGCCATATTCCTCCACCACAAGCGTGATCTGCAAACCATCATCCTCGTTCCGAACCTTATAGGTCACCTCCATGGTCCGACCGTTCCAATGAATAATCCGCCCGACCCAGTCCCCATCCTGAATGATCTGGGACTCTGCCCCAAAACTTGAACTAACCGCTATCGCGACAATCAGTAGTACTCGCTTCCACATATTCATTTTGATCCATTGTATCGAGCTGTTCCAGATAGTTTTGAGCAGCAGTGTTTCGTGGCTCTCTTTCCAGGAGTTCCGTCCACACAGTGCGCGCCTCGTCAAACCTGCTCCCCTGCGCATATACGATTCCTAAATTCAGTCTGGCTGCACTCAAATCCGGGTCTGCCCGCAAGATTGCTTCAAATCTCCTGGCCGCCTCGCTCAGATCCCCACACTCCATATAAAGCGTGGCAAGGTTCGTTTGCATATACAGCGCAAGCCCCGGGGGAACTTGAATCGTCAGCCCATTCTTATACGCCTCAATCGCACGGCCGTACCTCTTGGACTCCCGAAGTCGATTCCCCAGTTCGATCCAGTTGGCCGGTGAAGTGGGATCATTATTGATCGCATTCTGAGCTTCATTAACACGCTGCTGGAGTTGCTGGGCTTCATCCGCCCGTGCAAAATAAGTCTCCGCCTCCGCCTCTCGCCCGAGCCGCATGTAGACTTGTCCGAGATTGAATTGTGCGCCGTGATGCCATGTCCATTCTTTCGCTACAGGCTCAAGATAGGGGAGTGCTGCTTCAGCGGAGTCGAGTCGAAAGTACTGCGTCCCCACGATATATTGATAGTCCAAATCATCCGGGCGTAGTTTGAGACCATTCAAAGACGCCTCCAGTGCACCTTCCAGATCCCCGGTTTCCTCCAGCAGTTGCCCAAGCCACATATAGGTTGTCGTATGTTCCGGATCCAACGATAATGCCTGTTCATACGCAGCCTCCGCGCTATCTGGCACACCAATCCTGGCATAGGCTCGACCCAATTCATGATAGAGAGCAGTGGTCGGGCCAACTTCAAGTTCCTCTTCCAGATAATAATTTATTGCATCACGGAGCTTCCCCCGACGGAAGCTGTTCAGCCCCATATCGAATCGCGCACCCGCATACTCCGGGTCAATCTCCAGGACGACCTGATAGGCAGCCTGTGCCACCTGCAACTGATTGAGCTGCGTGTAGATCTTGCCCCGTAAAAAGTGAAGATCAGCCAGATCCGGCACAAAGGCTTCTGCACTGTCCGTGTAGGCCAGCGCCAACTCATACACCCCTCGGGAAAATGCCCCTTCTGCCTCAACCATGTACCTGCCAACCCGCGGAGAGAGGCTGTTCCGCTGCTTCTGGGCAATCCCGACCGGTTCACGGCAACCGGATACCAAGATAAACAGGCAAAGCAAAAGGATGCCTGTCGCACCCTTGTAGGCCTGCCGGGCTCCATGTGTAGAATTCCATGACTTCAGTGCTGCCCCAGCGGCTTCTTCTCCCGCTGAATATGTGCTCTTTTCTACTTGCATCGATGGCTTGGTAAGATGATACCGTCTATGATCCTTCCACCAGTGTAATCGTTCCGGCTGGTATGGCGGTGCGGCTCATGAAACCGCCGTTTGGCCATCGCACCTCCAATGAATCCACGGACTCCGCCACGCCCAGACCAAACAATGGCCACCGTTGGCTCTGGGAAAGATAACTCGTACCGGTCCGCACATAGCGCTCCTGCCACTTCCCATTGACATGTACACGAACAAGGCTCCCGACCGCATCCCGATTGCTCTCGGAGCCGACTAACTTTACGGTCAGTGAATTCCCGTAGGACGTATCATTTCGCCAGAGGTGTGCGGGTCCACCATTCTCCGTGATGAGCAGATCTGGATCCCCGTCCTGATCATAGTCTGCCCACGCCGCCCCCCGGGCCAACATGAATTCTGAGAGAACACCGGTCGGCTCCGCCTCGGAAAACCGCCCCTCTCCCTCATTGACATACAGCTGCGACCGCTGCCGGAAGGTAACCCCTTCTTCCACCTCTCCAATATCCTCTGTAATGTGGCCATTAGCAGTGACTAAATCCAGGTCTTCATCAAGATCAAAATCAGCCAGCAACAGTCCAAAGGTCAGTGTACGCAGGCTGGGCCGTCCGATTTGGGAAACCGCGGCCCGTTCGGTAAAGATTCCGTTGCCCAAATGTCGGTAGACACCCACCATTTCGCCTGAAAAATGTCCTATGAATACCGTCTCTCCACCGGTATGGTCCACCACGCCAATATCAATTCCCATTCCGGCGCGTGCACGCCCGGTTTCATCGAACGCAATCCCACTGACCACGCCCTTCTCAATAAACGTCCCATCCCCCTGGTTTTCAAACAGGAGATCCCGCTGAGTATCATTCGCAACAATCAAATCCGGCCATCCATCCCGGTTGTAGTCCATAGCCGCAGCCCCAAGCGTTTTGCCGGGCAAACCGACAAAATCATCTGACCTCTCTTCAAATGTACCGTCCCCTCGATTCCGGTAATAGCGTCCCGAGATTCCCTCATACTGCTCCGGGGTGCAATAGGATTTCTTATCCCCTACCCGTGTGCAGTAAATATCCTCTTCAGGAGTCCAGTAAACATAATTCCCGATGTATAAATCCAGAAATCCATCTCGATCCGCATCCAGAAACACACTGGCACTGCTCCACTCGCTATATCCTCCCAGTCCTGCTTCCTGACTGACTTCGCGAAAAACTCCTCCTTCATTGCGAAGCAGAAGATTCTCATACAACGCGGTCACAAATACATCGGGGTCGCCATCATTATCGTAATCTGCGACACTCACACCAAATGCATAGCTCTGAAGAGGTTGCAGACCAGCCTCTTGGGTCACTTCTGTGAATTGCCCGCCCCCGTTGCCGCGATACAGACGGATTGAGGGTTGTGAGATCGCTCCCTGCGTCGAAAACACACTGCCAGAGATCAACATAATATCCAGTATGTCATCGCCATCATAATCGAGAAAACCCCCTCCTGCCCCCATCGTCTCTGGAAACCATTTATCTCCAAAAGCTCCGGTTTCGTGCAGGAAGTCTCCCAGACCGGCAGACGCGGTCACATCCGTAAATACAATCGGGGGGGCCTGCTGGATCTCTTCTGAAATCTGCAGATCAGGGGTGGACTGACTGCATGCTCCGAAAACGAGAAGCAGGACCATCCCTCCAATTCGAATCATTCCCTTACAGTTCATCCTCTAAAACGTGTATCGTGGTGTCGGTTGGTAATCCATAAACCCGGGTCTCTAGGCCGCTTGGCCAATGAACATAAAGGCTGTCTGGCACCCCCTGAAGTCCAAAGAAGGCGGCAGACTCCGAATGGGACAAATAGCTGGAACCCGAACGAATACGCCGCACCTGCATGTGTCCACGACTCCACAGGTGGATCTGTGCACCGTATGCATTGCGATTACTCCTTGTACCTGTGAGTTCAACCCGGAGCCAAGTTCCTCCCTCAGACTCATTCCGCCATAAATGTGCGGGGCCATTGTTCTCAATCAGGAGAACATCTAGATCACCATCACGGTCATAGTCCCCTGTAGCCAACCCCCGACCAACAAAGGACGCTGCCAGTGGTCCACTCGGCGCCATCTCTGTAAACATGCCTGCTCCATCGTTCAAAAATAATTGTGGGCGCTGCCGAAAGGTGACTCCGTCCACAATCTGAGCAATATGTGTCTGTACATGACCATTGGCAATCAGTACGTCCAGATCTGTGTCTAGATCAACATCAAAGAGTACAAGGCCAAAGGTGAGGGTCTTAAGGCTGGGCTGCCCTATCCTTGATGCGGCTGCACGATCATTGAACATGCCATTGCCGATATGCCGATAGACCCCTACCATCTCATCTGAAAAGTTGCCGACAAAGATAGATGGTTCCCCTGAGTCATCCACCACTCCAATATCAACGCCCATGCCGGCTCGCGGCTTCCCATGCTGATCATACGCGACCCCACTTGGAACACCCGTTTCGACGAACGTCCCGTTGCCTTGGTTTATAAAGAGCATGTCGCGCTCTGTATCATTTGCAACGAACACATCGGGCCATCCGTCCTGATTTGCATCCAGTTCTGCAACCCCCAACGTTTTGTCCCGACCTGCATTGACTCCCGACAAGAACCCCGCCTGCTCCGTAAGATCTGTAAAGGTGCCATTTCGATTATTCTGGTAGTATCGACTGGCAATCCCTTCATAAAGCTCAGGCGTACAGTATACCTTGTTGCCACCGAAACTACAGTAAATATCATCTTCGGGCGTCCAGTGAACATACGTTCCAACATAGAGGTCCAGGAATCCATCACGATTTGCATCAAAGAACATTGCACTTGTACTCCACTCGCTGACCAAGCCGACCTTTGCCGCCTGTCCGATTTCCTCAAAAACGCCGCCCGTATTACGCAGTAGCAGATCCTCCTCCAGCGTAGTCACAAAGATGTCCTGATCCCCGTCGTTGTCATAATCCCCGATGGTCATTCCCAGACTGTAGGCGCGAAGCAGGGCTAAACCAGCTGGCTGGGTCACCTCTTCGAATTGTCCGCCCCCAAGATTACGAAACAGTCGCAGAGCCGGGTGTGCTCCAAGTGGGGGCTCTCCTTCAAATGCCCCGCCTGTCGCCACAAGAATATCCTGCCAGCCATCCTGGTCGTAATCAAAGAATGCCCCGCCTGCGCCGACAATTTCCGGTGCCCAAGAATTCCCGAACCCACCGTGATTATGCACAACCCCTCCGAGTCCAATCTCCTCGGTCACGTCCGTAAACAGCGTGCTCACTGCGTCTGGATCCTGGGGTGTCTCACGGGCACATCCCGTAATCAGGGTGATCCCCACGCATACTGCAATCACGCTCCGCATCAATTAATTGACTCTGCCAGGCATTGGACGAGTACTCCAGCCCTCCTGTCCCTGAATAATATGGGCCTCAATATTCACGGGAAGATCATACAGAGTCTGTATCTGCCCATCAGGCCAACTGACCAGCATACTGTCCACAACTTCAATGTCGAGCATCCCAAATGCAGCAACGATTTCATTCTGGGACAGGTAACTGCCTCCTGATCGAATCCGGCGCTCTTGAACCTGACCGCCAGCATGCACCCAGATATGTGTCCCAAATGCGTCACGGTTTCCATTGGTACCCGTGACGGTCACCCGGAGCCAATTTCGATGACTCACGTCGCTGCGCCACAAATGTGCGGGGCCATTGTTCTCCACAATAAGAAAATCCAGGTCTCCGTCCCGGTCATAATCCCCATAGGCTGCGCCACGGGCAACCATCTCCAACTCAAGCGGGGGAGTCGTTGAAGCCGGAACTTCCTCAAACAAGCCTCCTCCATCATTCTCGAACAGCTGTGCCCGCTGTTCGTAGGTGATTTTATCCTGTCCAACCAATCGGTCAGGGTAGACGTGTCCATTGGCAACAAACAGATCCAGATCTGTATCCAGATCTACATCCACGAGCATGAGCCCAAAGGTGAGCGTGTTGAGGCTAGGCTGACCGATCTGGGACCTTGCGGCACGATCTGAAAACAGACCATTGCCCAGATACCGATAGACACCAATCATTTCTGTGGAAAAGTTGCCCACAAAAACCGAGGGGTGACCAGTCTGGTCCACCACACCGATGTCAATACCCATTCCGGCACGAGCTTCCCCATGCTCACTGAATGCAATGCCGCTCTGGACACCGCGCTCAGAAAACGTACCATCTCTATTATTTAGAAACAGCAGATCTCCCTCTCCATCATTCGCTACCACAAAATCCGACCAGCCATCCTGATCAAAGTCCCATTCTGCCATTCCAAGTGCTTTTCCGAGTGAATGATACACACCAGCTTCCCGGGTACGGTCCACGAATGACCCGTCCCCCCGGGCTTCATAATAACGACTGGCTTGCCCTTCATAGTCCGCGGGAATGCAGTAGAGCTTCTCAACTCCTCCTTCTGGACAAAATTTATCAGTTTCCGGGGTCCAGTCCGCATAATTCCCCACGTATACATCCAGCCAGCCATCCCGATTCCCATCAATCCACAGGGTAGAACTACTCCACTCATCGTCTGAACTGAGTCCTGCATCGACTCCCCTGCGCTCAAATACCCCTCCTTTATTTTCCAGGAGCATATTTTCATTCAGGTTGGTGATCAGAATATCTTGATCGCCATCATTGTCATAATCCGCTGTCGCCACTCCGAGGGTAAACGCATCAAGCTCTTTCAGTCCCACCTGGTCGGTCACCTCTGTAAATGTGCCGTCCCCCATATTGCGGTACATCCATAGGGGCTTGTACCACGGATGTGGGGCCCGATCCCAGTATCCGCCCCCCGCAAGCAGTATATCCAGCCAACCATCTCCATCATAGTCAATAAAGCCTGCTCCCGAGCCCATCTGCTCTGCATAATACTTTTTGCCATCCTCTCCATTATCATGCCGGAACATCCCGAGACCTGCCTCATCAGTTACGTCGGTGAACTGGATGAATCCCTGTTCGGGTACAGGATCCTCCGCCATCTGACAACCAAACATCCCCAACGAGACTACGACGAGGACTCCTATCCTGCAAGCCGCATTAACCCAATACCTCATCGTAATAAAGAAAGCGGAGAACCGGGATCTAATCCCAATTCTCCGCCTGCAACCTGAATATTTTTTACCCAGGATTCGTCACGTCGAAGCTTTATAGACCAATCTGAAGTCCAATCCGACTGACTGCGCCAAATAGCCCGAAATCGGTATAGGCGTAGTCCGCTCCAACGTCGAATCCCCCGAATGAATATCGAAGTCCTGCGCCGGCACTGAATCCTTGCTCTTCGTTGAGACCCAACTGCTCGAACCCTCCACGTAAGGATACGATATTCATGAAGGTGTACTCCAGACCAAAGCGAACATGCTCGGTAAAGTCACGTGGACGCTGCGCATCCACATGCAGTTGAATGCTGTGCATATCCGGGTCAATCGCGGTAAGATCCACCAAGTTCATAGACATCCCAATCTGGAAGGTCAAGGGTAACTCGAACCGTTCACGCACGTAGCTCTGTTCTTGCGCGAAATTGCGGGCACTCATACCGATCACCAGGCTCTCAAACCCGGTCGCGTACACGATACCAAAGTCGTACGCAACCGTCCGGACATTGTAATCTTCCGTCGTTTCAATGGCTCCCGAATCAAAATCCTGCGAGGTTGCAAACCCGGAACCAATATCCTGGAAGACTAGCTTGATATTCGCACCGGCCGAGAAGCGGTCACCGAAGGACCGGGCATACCCGAGCCCGACTGCCATCGCCGTGGGGCTGTAGGTGCCGTTTTCAATAAATCCATCGTCGTTATTCGCGCGAATCGTGTGGTGAAAATCACCATAGTCAACGGACACGACCGAGACACCCACGACACCATAATTGGCAGATGAACTTGGACGGAAAGCAGCACTGAACTGCGTGTATCCAATATCTGCAATAAACGACATATTTGTCGCTGCTGCGGACATCCGCCCGGACATGAAGCCCATACTTGCAGGATTATAGAACATGGACACCGAGGAACCCGTCAGTTCCGCCGTCATGGCAGAGCCGATGGCAGAGGCGCGTGCATCCACGGATGTGCTGAGAAACTTCATGCCAGTCTGGGCACGCTTATCTGTTTCCACCTCCGTATCCGGTGTCAGGCCTGCTTGGCCATAAGACATTGACACACCACCGAACACAAGTGCAAGGATGGTCAATGTTGAAAAGAGAGTATACTTTTTCATTTCATTGTGTTTTCTTTGGGTGATGGGTTGCGCCGCACTTTTACTGGCAAAGCGCGGCGCAAACCGCATCTACCGGATTACCGTGAATTTCTGAATTGCCTCATCTCCTGTGTCATTGTCTGAAATGACAGCGATATAAATGCCACTGACCAGTAGCTGGCGTGACGTAGTCGTCAGGTTCCAGAGTTCGTCGCCACTTCCATCGTTGTGCTCGATCGTGTGGACCAGTTCGCCGATTTCGGTATAAATCTTGATCGTGCAATTCCCGGGAATGTTGAAGAACGCCACCCGATCTTCCTGATCAAACCGAATAGTTGGATCTGAGCCAAGGTTTACCGGATTTGGCACAATACGCGCATCTGCCACCGTCCCTGTTGATCCATAAGGAGGACGCTTGAGGTTCACCGGCAGGTACGTCTGTGTGAGATAGCGGGAACTGCGAAGCGGAGCGCCGGTCGGAGTTCCGTTGATACCATCGGGATCAACGGACTGTGCTTCACCCACCGCCTGTAGGTAGTAGTAATAATCCGTCCCTCGGTTCAGGTCGGTGTCTTCGTACGACGTTGCCCCTGGACCAAGATCCGCAATGAGATCATAGCCGCAACGCTCCTGCGATGCCGCTGCTGCAGAAGGATCACTCGCATTTGAGCCATCGATGAACTGCCTAGTATCAAGATTGAAGCAGTTCTGGTAAATGTAGTCCTCAAACCGAGAGGTTCGGTACAGTTTCCATGCCGTACGCCCGGGACCACCGGCCGGACTGGTCCAGGCAATTTCAACCTTGTCTGGCCGACCAACGACTGTAAAGCTCGTAGGAGAATGAGGAGCTTCCGGAACCGGATAGGTCGTCATATTATTGCTGGCCGCATAGAGGTTGATCGCTCGCTGCTGTACAGCCAGTAATGAATCTCTCGCGGTGACTACCCATTGATTCTTGGTCATTTCCTCCAAGCCATGGCCAAACGTGTCAAACATGCCATCACCGTCTACGTCCATTTGGTTGATGCTAAAGTCAAAACTGCCTGTCTGAATCATTCCATCCCCATTCGCATCGTAACGGATCAGCTGTGTGTCTCGATCCTGACCGCCAAGTTTGAAGGCTCTCCCAATCCGTACTGCTGCATCAATGGATAACCCGCCAACCCCTTCAACCACAACAATTCGGACACTCTCTCCCGGGGCAAAATCATAGGGGCCGTAAGCCGTAGTGAACGCGTGTCCACCCTGTTTCCCCGTAGAGGAATCATTCTCAGGCTCCCAAAATATTCCATCCGGCTCGATCCGATCCGCATAATGAGGGAACATATGGGCGGATCCACCCTCGATCCGGTCGGGATTTTCCCGTGTCCGGATGCCCCACTCATAATAATCTTCGTGCGAGCTTCCGTCCGATGTCAGCGCCTCATCCTGGTCCATGAATCCCATGGTGGATGGCTGACAGGTATTAATCGTAGCCATCGTACAGCGGATGTACGTGGGGTCGGTCGGAGAATTATCAGCATGAATCGTCGCACGACCTATATAGGTGGCTCCTGACAAACGCCCGATCGAGTCTCCCTGAGGCGAACTACTGCCGAAATTTTGGAAAAACAGCGATGCCCCAAAACGATCATAGTCTTGAGTCTCGGGGTCAATTCCAATCCAGAGATACTGGGATGTAAACGAGATGGGATAATCTGCATGCCCGTCCCCTACAACATCAATCATGCTGAACTTACCCCAGACCTGTCCACCACTGACCGCCCAGGCCCCCTGGAGATTCCCTCTGAGCCGATGGATACGGAAGAAGTAAGTTTCACTCAGGTTCTGATCCGGCAACTCAATATCCTCATCTTCGTCGGTATTACCGGTATTGGTGTAGGTGTACTCTATGACATTCGAATCATCGTGCACCTGATTTACATAGGCGTATGCCTTTCGATCTACCGTAACACCGATGTAGGTGTTGTGGATATTATGAATCATCCGGTCAGCTGGAAGGGAGGGGTCAATCTCGTCGATGACTGCCACGTTGTCAAAGGATAGTGCTCCATCTACTTCCACAACCGTATCCTCCGTCCTGCTGATCAATCGATTCTGTATCGGGTACGTCACGTCTGCACCAGAGGTACGCGGGCCAATTCGAGCCACAAAGTACGGAAAGCTTTGTCCGTCTTGAGAAGTCCAGTTCTTTGTTCCAAGCCAGAGCGCTCGAGCACGGTAGTGACTGCTGTTTCGCAGAATAGCAGGCCACTCCATGCCATCTGGAGCAGAAGAGTTGACCTCATCCTGTGCCCCTGACTCGACGTACGTACTGTGAAATGTGCCGATGTCCAGCCATTGAGCGGTGAACTGCGACATGGCAACGGCTGGCGTAAGCATCAGCAAAAACATGCCGATGGTTAGCGCCTTGAAATGGTATCTAATTTTCATGAGCTTGCTAAGTAAAGTTTTTGTGTCAGTCAGCAGGCTGCCACCCCGAGAGAGGTGGCAGCCTTACTGCAAGCTATAAGGTTACGCGAATCCCCAACGTGATCCGCCGATTATTTAGGAACGTATTAAACCGGAGGTTCGGCATATCAATGTATGCTTTATCCTCAAGGACCTTGTTGACCTGGTCACTTGGTACCGCTTCAAAACTGGATCCATTCCAGCGGGAATAGGTCCCTGTATCCGCTGCCCAATACCACGCAGTGGTATTTGGGTCAGTGACATTATCCAGCGATCTGAATGCTTCAATCGGCTGATACGCGACATCAGGATGACGAAATACTCCAGGACGATCATTACCCGGGACCCAGATGTACGGGAGCCCCTGTTTTTCTGCATGCGGCAACGTCTCATCCACCGCATTCAACTGATCAAAGATATCTTCCGGCAGGTGCAGTGACCACATATAGCGGTCAAAGTCCCGACCATCTGGATGGAAGCCAGTCGCATTGTAGAGATGACGACGGTTGAATAAGTTCGAAACATCCAGGAAGACCTGCGCACCGCCATAGCGCGTATTGATATGCTTCGTGAAACGAAGGTCAAAATTCAAATAGCTACGCCAGCGCACGTTCTGCTGGAGTTCCGGCGGGGTTCCACCACCACCAGCCCAAGTCCACTGACTGCCTGCACGCCACTCACCTAGTAGGCTGACCCTCCAATCCCCCAGTAATGCACCATTAAACACCGATGGTACGAAACTGCTTGGCGTCAAAAAGAGCAGGTTTGCGCGAGCAAACGGCTCAGCAAGTGGTGCCGAAAGACGATAATCGGTGGACGTCCTCAGATAGTTACGCTGCTGGAACGTGTTCTCGTTGAAGGTGCTGTATCCAAAATTCCCACTCTTCGTCTGTAGGAAGGTATAGTTAACAAACCCGCGGATCCATTCACCACGCAGTTTGGTGAGCGTGACTTCCGCGCCACGTACATCCTCGTAGTTCCACGGCTGCTTGACCGTGTAATTCACAACACCACCGAGACCGTTGTAGCGGACATTCCGTGGCTGATTCCGGATGTCTCTGTAAAACCCACTGATCCGAAGCAAATACTGGTCAAACAGGTTCTGGTCGAACCCCAACTCGTACGCCACCGTCTGAGGCATCGGGTGATCCGGGTTCCCCAGAACATCAATCCCACCGTTGCGAGATTGCTGAACTCCAAATACATCAAACGGATTCAGCATCTGGCGGAAATGACCATAGTTAAAATAGAGCTTGCTTTCCGAAGTGATCGGGAAAGAAATCCCGAGCCGGGGACTGATAAAGATCTGTGCATCTGGGTCCTCCTTCGGCAGAAGCTCATCCAACTCATCCGCCCGTTGCCGGAACGCCTGATCATAGGGGTTCTCTGCTACCCACCAAGCCGTATTTGCATCAAAGAAGTCAACGCGAACCCCCAAGTTGGCAATCATCCCTTGGAATTCGAGCTTACCCTGCGCATAGGCTGCGCCTTGGATCGGCTCACGTGAGAACGGGAAATCCTGTTCGGGCTCTGGTCCGATCAGGGCCAGATTGACCCTTTGATAGTTCAGGTCGTAGTCGCTGATAATCAGTTCCGCGCCTGTCTTGATCTGAAGCACGCGTGTCACCTGACTGGTGAGATCAAATCGTCCGGTAAAGACGCTCACATCGGAGGTATCCCGGGTTTTGACCCAGTGCCCACCGGTGGTCTCCGCGCCACCCAAAAGGTTTCCACCTTGACCCAAAAATCCAAACGGCTCATCACCGACACAGTAGGGGAGGATGGTCCCATCCCCGTTGAGGTCACTACCCCCACCAAAGCAGGTGACCTGATCCCTGTTTGCTTCCCCTGCCGGAGTCAATCGGCCGAAGTTATTCGTGTACGGAACTGGGAAAAATTGGCTGTTCTCGATATACGAGCCGTCACGAAGATTCGGAAAATGACTGCGATACTTTGAAGAAATATTCTGAATATTCACTTCATAAAAGGTGCTTGCGCTCAAGGTATGCGTGAAGGTTGCTCCGAGCATCGTGTGGTCTACATTGGCAAGCGGGAATGCACCGTCAGACAAAATGACACGTCCTCGACGGTTGATGCCATCCACGATCTCTGCTCCTGCCCCCCACCATGGGTACGCTGGCATTTCGCCACCATACATTTGGAGGTCTGCACTCCCCTGCCAGCGGTTGACTCCCCGCTCAATACCTTTCATCCCCTGCACACTCAATTTCATCCCGGGCCTGACATTCGAGATTAGCTTACCCTGGAATGTCTGGTTTGTAAATGCATCCCGGGTCTGCGGGTAGATATAGGCGGTCTGAGTTCCCCGATACGAGGCAGAGAAACGTAAGTCACCCAGTCTATTGCTGAAGCCTGGAACCAGTGGCCCCGCAACCGTCACATCCACCTCATAGTCAGGCTTGGTGATTTCGTTATCTTTGCGGTGCGTATGCTTGAAGTAGTTCTGCATATCCTGGGCTGTGACATCAAACCCTTCATCATTCACGAGCCGCTCAGCAAGCGCATTCCAGCCCTCAAAAGCATTGTACTGGTTCTGGGTATAGGAATCCCAAGCGCCGTTAGCTGTGCCCTCAAAAGCAACTGCCGGGTCTAGGAATGGACGGATAAACCAACTGTCACAATCTCCTTGCGTGGTTGGGTACGTACAGTTATCCAGATTCATCCCCCCCAATCCCTCAAGCGACTTGGCCTGAGCTGGTTGAAAGCGGTAAAGTGCATCAACGGTATAGCGAGTTCGGGAAGGCTCTTTGGTTGTGACATTCACGATACCACTGCGAACATTCCCGTATTCCGCGTTGAATCCACCGGTCTGCACCTGTACCTCCTCCAATGAGGTATAGCTGATGTTTGTAAATGGCTGATGAGCGCGTCCTGTCCGCAGGTTCATTCCATCTACTACGAAGGCAACTTCATTCAATCCTCCACCCCGTACGCGAAGGCCCGGCTCAATCCCCGCCTGCAGGTCAAGCACCTCACTGACACCGGCGACAGGGAGATCTTCAAAGGCCTCCGAATTAAGACTGGCCACGTTCGCTGAGACATCCAACTGAACAATTGGACGCTCACTCATGACCACGATTTCATCCAGACCAACGGCTTCCTCGCTCAACTCAATATCTCTGGTCGTGGTCAAGCCGGTAGAAACCCGGACTCCCTCAACCCGCTGAGTCGCGAACCCGACGAAGGAAACCACCAGCGTGTAGGTTCCAGGCCGAACGTTGTTGATGAAGAAGTAGCCGTCCACCTGTGTGGCTCCACCCTGGCCCATGCCCTCAATGACGACGGTTGCTCCAGGGATCGTCTCTCCTGTCGCAGCGTCGGTAACCACCCCATCAATTTTGCCCGTTTGAGCAAATGCGATGGGCACGGTGAGCAGTAAAAGTGCTGCCAAGCCTGATAGCTGTTTTAGTCTCATAGTAAATCCTCCATTTACTTACTGTTAGTAATCTTAACTTCGGCCCCTGTCCGCCCTCGTAAAACAGGACAGATCAGAGACACGTGCCGCCCGATCATTGCACTGTGTAAGCGTTTTCATATCTCGTACGAAGCACCTACAAACAGAAACCTTCGATCAAACAACTACGGATCTTCAGCCAATTTAATTAAAAATTTTCAAACTATCCATATAATCTTCACAATTCTGATTTTTTTCTCGATCTCCAAATAAAAGACTGCACGCATATAGGGACGCATCGCATATCACGTATCGCGTATTATGATGCTGAAAATCACGGTCCTGTGGCGGTACTGCCCAAGTGTCATGTAATCCAACCTTCGCCTGTCCAGAGGGCAACAACCCGGATTACCAGAAAATCACATACAAAGCTGCCGTGATTGCCAGAATCGCAAAGGACAAGATGGCAAACACCGGATCCGTCTGAATGATATTGCGCCCCAAACGGATGGCTTTGCTGCTGTCCTTTCCCTTTCCCTCAATAAGAGATACAACGACGATCAGTGCTACAGAAATCACAAACACCCATCCCATCCGGTCTATGAATGGCATACCGGGCAGAAGCCATTTTATGAGGGCGGACAAAGGAATACTGAGCACAGCGGAGATCAGCGCCGCATTAGGAGTTGCTTTCCTCCAGAACAGCCCCAGAACAAAAATCGCCAAAACACCCGGGCTTACAAAGCCAGTATATTCCTGGATATACTGAAATACCTGATCCAGGGAGGCCAGCTGTGGTGCCAGGGCCGCGGCGATGGCCATGCTGACGAGTGCGACCACCCGCCCCGTACGAACTAGATCCTGTTGGCTGGCACTGGGTCGAATGTAGTTGCGATACAGGTCCATCGTAAAGATGGTGCTCGTACTGTTCATCATCGAAGCCAGAGAGGATACGATCGCTGCAATCAATGCGGCAAACGTCAGTCCCTTCAGCCCCGGACCCACGTATTCGTTCAAGAGCCATGGATAGGCCTTATCTGCGGTTTCGATTGGGGCGGCAAGTGCATATGCAATGATTCCGGGGATAACAACGATCAAGGGCAGGAGCAGCTTGAGAAAACCAGCAAATGCAACTCCTCGCTGCGCTTCCCGCAGCGTTGGCGCGGCCAGCGTGCGCTGAATAATGTACTGGTTGCATCCCCAGTAGAACAGATTTGCCACCCACATCCCTCCAACGAGAACCCCGATCCCGGGAAGCAATTCCCAAGCATCCTGCTGGATCCCGTCGTCATCAACGTAGAGCAGCTCTCCCTGCTGAAGGATCATATTAAAACGGTCCGGCACTTCGTCAAGCAGCTTTGCAAAGCCGGCAAACATACCTTCCCCACCGCTGTACGCATTCAGCGCAAGGACCGTGGTCAAAAGCCCTCCACCAATCAGAAAACAGACCTGAACCACATCGGTCCATGCAACCGCTTTGAGTCCTCCGTAAACACTGTAAATCGTGGCAAAAGCCGCGAGCGCAAGAACGCCCTGCCACAAGGTGACGCCCATGATTCCTTCCAAGGCAAGAGCGCCGAGGTATACTACCGAGGTCAGATTCACAAATACATACACTAGAAGCCAGAAAACAGCCAGAAGTGTCCGCACGCGCGCATCGTAGCGCGATTCCAGAAATTGTGGCATCGTATAGATGCCCTTCTTCAGATAGATCGGGATAAACAGCCATGCGACCAGGAGCAGTGTGATCGCAGCCATCCATTCATAGGTGGCAATCGCCAACCCCAGCCGGAAACCAGACCCTGACATTCCAATAAACTGCTCTGCAGAAATATTGGATGCAATGAGCGAAGCACCAATAGCCCACCACGGAAGGGACTTGCTTGCTAGAAAATAGTCTTCGGCATCTCGGACATGCCCTTTCTTTCCCCGGGAAACCCAGAGTCCCAACGAAACGATAAGGAGGCAGTATGCCCCAAACACTACATAATCAACCAGGGCAAACTGCATTCAATCGATGATCGGGAGTAAATAGTCTGATCTACTGGATGCGGCGCCAGATCTCATCATAACGGGTATCTCCCTGGCCACCCTGGTGATGCCAGAGAGAGTCCCCCTCCATCATGCAGTCAAAGGAGAATGACTGCCCAACATTTTGAGGAATCGCACTGTACTCTACATACTCCGTATAGCCCAGAGAATCAAGCGTATAGCGGCCTCCCTGTGCATGGACAAACGATTCGGCCGTCTGTCGGACAAACATCCAGTGCGTTTCGTTGAGCACCTTCAGTGTGGGAGCCTCCCGATATTCAGGATCACTCTCAAATTCTCCACTCAGCGCCGTTGAGGTCTCCCTGATTTCAACGAGTTCCCATGAGCCGACAAGGCTCGGACATGCATCCCCTCCCGTCTGCTGCACCTCTTCGGCCATGGAAGTTTCAGAAGTGCCTTCGGGATCGGTCTCTACACACCCGAAGAGAAAAAACGCGGCGATGATCAGATATCTTGTAGTCATGGCTCTAAAATCGTTGGACTGTCTACTAATCTAACACCTGCGGCGTTATGTAGCACAATTATAGAAATTATAGCCTAATCACCAGGAGTCCGAATGCGATCCACCAGCGTACGGATTGAGGCAGGTGGCGGTGGCGTAAACTTGGAAACGGTAATGGCCACCACGAAATTCAGCAGCATCCCTATGGTCCCGATTCCCTCAGGTGAAATGCCCAGCAGCCAATAGTCTTCACTATTGAGTTCCGGGCGCACGAACTTGAAGAAGACGATGTAGCATGCGGTAAATACGATCCCTGTGATCATCCCGCTCACCGCTCCATACTTATTCATCCAGCGTGTAAATATTCCCAGAATAATTGCCGGAAAGAACGATGCAGCAGCCAGGCCGAATGCGAATGCAACCACCTGTGCGACAAAGCCTGGAGGATCAATACCAAAGTAGCCTGCGATCAGGACGGCTACTCCGGCAGTGATCCGTGCCGTCAAAAGCTCCCGCTTCTCAGAAATTTCCGGCATGAACCCTTTTTTCAGAAGATCTCGGGCAACCGCCGTGGAGATAACCAGAAGGAGTCCGGCGGCAGTAGAGAGCGCCGCCGCAAGCCCGCCGGCAGCGACTAGTCCAATTACCCAACCGGGCAGGTTGGCAATCTCTGGATTCGCCAGCACCATGATATCCCGGTCAATCGTTAGCTCATTCTCCTGCTCTGATGCCGGTCCAACGTACTGAATCCTGCCATCTCCATTCTTGTCTTCAAACTCAATCAGGCCGGTCTGCTCCCAGTTTTTGAACCACCCTGGAACCTCGGAATACGGACGGTCCACGACCGTGGTCAACAGATTGGTCCGGGCAAATGCTGCAACCGCCGGTGCACTCGTGTACAGGAGTGCGATGAATACCAGCGCCCAGCCTGCACTCGTACGGGCATCCCGCATTCTTGGCACAGTATAAAATCGCACAATCACATGCGGAAGCCCCGCAGTCCCAACCATCAGGGCTGCCGTGATGGCAAAGACATCCATCATGCTCTTCTGCCCGCTCGTGTAAGCAGCAAACCCGAGATCGGTACTCAAACCATCGAGCTTATCCAGGAGGTAGGCCCCCGAACCATCCACCAATGTATCCCCAAAGCCCACTTGCGGAATCACATTCCCTGTCATCAGCAGCGAGATGAAGATTGCCGGGACTAGGTACGCAAAAATCAGCACACAGTACTGGGCAACCTGGGTGTAAGTGATCCCGCGCATCCCCCCCAGGACCGCATAAAAAAACACGATCCCCATCCCGATCAGGACACCCATAACAATATCAATCTCCAGGAAACGGGAGAACACAATCCCGACCCCTCGCATCTGCCCTGCCACGTACGTGAAGGACACAAAAATGGCACAGAGTACGGCCACAAAACGTGCGGTCTGAGAATAGTACCGATCCCCGACAAAGTCAGGGACAGTGAATTTCCCGAATTTACGCAGGTACGGTGCCAGAAGGAGTGCCAGAAGTACGTAGCCCCCCGTCCATCCAAGAAGGTAAACGCTCCCGTCACGCCCCATAAAGGCAATCAGCCCCGCCATGGAAATAAACGAGGCAGCACTCATCCAATCTGCCGCTGTGGCCATCCCATTTAATACCGGATGGACCCGCCCGCCAGCGACGTAGAATTCTTTGGTCGAGCCTGCGCGGGACCAGATCGCGACCCCAATGTAGAGTGCGAAAGAAAGCCCGACCAGAACGAAGGTCCATGCCTGTACGTTCATGGAGCCTCCGCGGCTGACTTCCGGTCAAGCCGGTTCATGAGAATCACATAGACAAAAATGATCGCCACAAATACATAGATTGCACCCTGTTGCGCAAACCAGAACCCCAGCTTAAAGCCGTAGATCCGCACCTCATCCAGGGTATCAACCAGAAGGACACTGGCGCCAAACGAAACCAAAAACCAGACCCCGAGAAGGATCCCCAGATATCGCAGATTGATCTTCCAGTACCGTTCCGGATTCATATGCCAGCACGTTCATGAACCAGACAATATAGTAACCCTAAGGGGTCTGCCCGCAATGGGTGCGAAAAACTCATGACGACCGAGGTTCTCCAACCTCACCGGAAAGACGAACCTCTTTCGCCGGCATGATGGGCAGTTCCTGGTCCTCGGCCAGTTTGCGGACACGTAGCAGGATCTCTTCCTGCGTCACCATGAATTCTGCAAAGTCCGTAGAGATCGTGAAGGCCTGGACCAGTACACTGAGCCCACTGGTGTCCAGCTTCGTAAGCCGAACCATGCTCTGATCAGGATGAAGATCCGTTCGCTGCGCAAGCGAATGGCGAATTGAATCGAGAAAATTTTCTAATTGGGCTACGGTTGCCTCGTGGGTAAGGGTCACCTCAAAACGAACCCGGCGGGATTCCCGCTTTGAAAGGTTGCGCACTTCCACGTTGGTGAAGGTCTGGTTCGGCAAGATAGAGATCGTCTGATCAAACTGGCGGATCCGGGTGCTGCGAATCCCCACCTCCTCCACTGCCCCTTCCACTCCGCTGATCTCAACAATATCCCCAATCTGAAATGGCCGTTCACTGAAAATGACAATTGACCCGAATATATTCGCCAGCGTGTCTTTTGCGGCGAAAGCGACCGCGAGCCCTCCTATGCTGAGGCTTGCAATCAGGCCGGTAGCCGAATAGCCAAACTGCCCCAGGATCGCCGCAACCATAATCAGTGCCACTAAAAGCTTCACGGTATTGGTTACGGGAGCTACCAGTTGATCATCCAGCTTCGTTTCTGTTTTCTCCGCAGCACGCGTCGCAATCCCCGCAAATACGTCCACTACATGAAAGGCACAGTAAGCAATCACAAGAATCAGAGCCACCATCCCCAGTGTAGTCGCCCATGAATGAATGTCCAGCGGCTCTTCCGGAAGATCGAGAAGGCCAATGACTCCATTCCACAGCGCCACATTGATCAGAAAACTGAGCGGTTTGGTGAGAAGTCGATTTACATCATCGACCACGCTCATGTCTCCCTCTTTTCTCAGGCGGCTCATCACCCGCCGAAGCAGTCGCCGCACAACACTTTGTGCCAACAATCCCAACAGAGGAAGCACCGCGGCAACAATCAGTTGGCCGACTGAAATTCCCCACAGTACCTGTTCTGATAAAAAAGAAAGATCCATTTTGTCTATTCTGTCTGATGATCCGCAGGCAGGATACGTGTCCCTGCGCGAAGCAAGCCCGCACTTTCGGGGCCATAATTAAAGATCAGGTCCAGCACGGTCATACCGGAAACGAACCCGGCAAACGCCTGACGGTAATCTGGTGTCGAAAAATACAACCGACGGGCCGGAAAGGGTTCCGGGATCCCGGCAGGTGCCAGGAGCTCGGCCTCAGGCCAACAGGCCATGATGGCCTCCACCGTATCGGGAAATCCATCCAATTCGGTCGCAGCGAGCATGGTTCCGGACCCATTCATCCATTGATAAACCAACCGGGTCGTTGCAACATTCAACCCTCCCAAATGGGTCCAATCCTGCAGGTACAGGGATTTGATAGAATCCTGGTAATGATCGAAATAGGGAGCCTGGCTGTAATTGAACCGGATTGCTTTCCAGTGACGCTTCCGCCATCCTGGAACCGGACGGATACGGGTTAAGTGCTGCGACCGACCATGCTGCCCGCCCTTTAAGGGCACAGAAACCCATTGCCATCCGTCCGGGTTGCGTACGCGCATGCGGTTCTGTAATGACTGTCGACTATACTGGAATGTGTCTGCCAGAATGATAATATCCGCCGCCTGCATCAATGCCGCAGATGCCAGAGTTGGCCAATACTCAGGAGGACGTATACTTATGGTTTGTTGGCTTGCCATCTCGGTTCAACCATCTATCCAATGGCTCGTTTACGGTAGCGCTCTTTAGTCCGTTCGCATAAATTATGGCCTATTCCCCATTATGGCACCCCGGCCAGGCGCTGGGTATTGTCGCGCCTGCCAGCGCACCCCGCACCCCTGAAAAGCTCGAGCGCGGATTGAATGCACTGGCCGAAGATGGCTATCGGGTACACTGGGATCCTGGCCAACTTGAACAACGCGGATACCTGAGTGGCTCTGATTCTGAACGTGCTGGACAATTTCACCGGGCACTCGCTCATGCCAGGCATTTGATTGCCGTTCGCGGAGGATATGGTTGCCTGCGAATTCTCGATCGGATTGATTACGCTGCCGCCCGGCGTACGCCGGGTGTGTTGATCGGATACAGCGACATTACCGCCCTGCAACTCTCCCTCTTCACCTGCTCTGGATGGCGATCCATCTCGGGACCCGTGGTTATCGAATGGGATTCTATCCCTGCAGCCATGAAGGAAGAGGTCCGGCTGCTGCTTGAAGGAGAGCTGCCTTTACCGATCGAAGGATTGATGACTATGCGCAAAGGTCAGTGCACCGGAACCCTCCTGGGAGGAAACCTGTCCACGATTGCCCGAATGGTTGGCTCCAGCTACTTGCCAGACCTCGAAAAAAAACTTCTATTCATCGAAGATGTCAATGAGGCCCCCTACCGAATTGATGCGCTCCTGACACAGTTGAAAAATGCTGGAATCTTAGAGGGACTTGGTGGTTTAATAATTGGTAACTTTACCGGAGACCAATCTCAGTTAAACCAGGGAGACGGAGACACCATGATTCAAACCATAATCGACTGTGTTGATGAATATCCCTGGCCGGTTGTATCCGGGCTGGAGTACGGACATCTCCCCTCGCGTCGGGTGCTGCCCATCGGGGTGTCCGCCAGACTCAGTGCAGATCCAAATGGCGGGTGCCTTGAAATTTTAGATCCCATCGCCAAGCGTTAACTTTTCCTACCCCTTGATCCTCCTCCTTTTATCCTAAAGTTCTCGTGCATGGGTTTGCGTGTTGCCGTTTTTGCTTCCGGTGGTGGATCGAATTTTCAAGCATTGGTAGAGCGTGCCCGCCGGTACCGTGTAGTCCTTCTTGTGTGTAACCGCCCCCAAGCTGGCGTATTGGACCGGGCAAAAGAGCTGGGCATTCCTTCACATATCCTATCTCCTCGTATCTTTGGGAGCGAAACATCGTATGTCGATGCCGTCCTTGATCTGTTACACAAAGAAAACGTTGATTTGATTGCCCTTGCTGGTTACCTGTCTAAAGTCCCCTCCCGAATTATCGGGGCGTTCCGGGGGCGAATCTTGAATATCCACCCTGCTCTCCTGCCGCGCTTCGGCGGCAAAGGATTTTATGGAAGTCGTGTCCACAAAGCGGTCCTCGAAGCGAAGGAAGCTTTCAGCGGTGCAACCGTTCATTTTGTGGACGAAGAATATGATACAGGACCGATTCTGCTCCAGAAAAAGGTCCCTGTATATGCTGATGATACATCGGACTCTCTGGCTGCGCGCGTCCTGAGCGTTGAGCATCAGCTTTTTCCTGAAGCAATTCACCTGATCGCACAAGGGCGGGTCCAAATTCAGGGCCGGCGTGTCACGATCATTCCCCGCACTGATGACCATTAAACCTCTGAAGCTACCTATACCTGATCAGGTGCGCCCCCGCCGTGCCCTTTTATCGGTGTTCGACAAAAAGGGACTGGTCCCGTTTGCCAAAGGGCTCCAGAATCATGGAATACTGCTCGTATCTTCCGGGGGCACCGCCACTCACCTGCGTAAAGCCGGTCTGGATGTCACGGACGTTGCAGACATTACAAAAGCTCCGTCGATGCTTGGGGGACGTGTCAAGACCCTCCACCCAGCAATCCACGGAGGAATCCTTGCCAGGCAGAATGCAGAGACTGACATGGAGGATCTGGCGAAGCACGGGATTGAGCCCTTCGACCTTGTCGTCGTCAACCTGTACCCCTTCACGGAAGCTATCCAACGTCCCTATGTGGACGATGCTATTGCCGCAGAGAACATTGATATCGGAGGACCGGCCATGATCCGGGCCGCAGCAAAGAACTTTGTCCATGTTACGGTCGTCACGTCTCCGGATGAGTATCCGACCATCCTAGACTCTCTGGATGACACGGATGGACACCTTCGTCTTTTACTCCGGCGCCAGCTCGCACACTCTGCGTTCGCCAAAACAGCGGCATATGACCGTGCGATTGCCGCCTACTTTGAGGGGGCGCTTGATGAAGCTCTGCCATGTCAACTGGACCTGCAGCTTTCCCGCACCAGTGTACTACGCTATGGGGAAAACCCGCACCAGGAAGCAGCTTTCTACGGCAATTCGGAAGAGTTCTTTACCAAGCTTCACGGAAAAAGCCTCTCATATAATAACCTGATTGACCTTGATGCTGCACTCGCACTTATCCAAGAGTTTATGGATGAGGATCCAACGGTCGCAATCCTCAAGCATACCAACCCCTGTGGTGTATCCAGTGCAGACACACTCGTACAGGCCTGGGATCGGGCCTTTGCAACGGACCGGCAATCTCCATTTGGTGGCATCGTAGTCGTGAACCAAGCCTGTACTCTTGCACTCGCAAAAGCCATTGATCCTGTCTTCCTGGAATTGGTGATTGCTCCGTCGTTTGATGATGATGCGCTGGCATGGCTCCAGAAGAAAAAAAATCGCAGACTGATTCAATTCAAGCCCACACCCAACAGTACGTACCAGCTCCGCCGCGCATTGGGCGGCATCCTGTGCCAGACCACAGACCCATTGGCCGGAAATGACCCGCGAACAACGGTTACCGATCGTGCACCGACCGAATCTGAACTTCGGGATCTGATCTTTGCCTGGCGCGTGGCCAAGCATGTAAAGAGTAACGCCATCGTGTATGCGAAAGAACGGCAGACACTGGGGATTGGAGCCGGGCAGATGAGTCGGATTGATGCCTCCGAGATTGCCGTGTCCAAAGGAGCGAAGTCCGAGTTGAGCTTTGAAGGATGTGTGGTCGCTTCGGATGCGTTCTTCCCCTTCCCGGACGGATTGCTTGCAGCAGCGGACAGCGGTGCAATCGCAGCCGTTCAGCCAGGTGGCTCCATACGGGATGACGAAGTGATCGCAGCCGCAAATGAGCGCAAAATGGCGATGGTATTTACCGGGAAAAGACACTTCAGACACTAACCATAATAAACGTATCTTTCGAGGTACGCAATCCAACCAAGAACGGCCGATGGGCTTCTATAATTTTTATACCGATGTGGCGGTCGACCTAGGCACAGCCAACACCCTGGTCTATGTGAAAGGACAGGGAATCGTCCTCAGTGAAGCCAGTATTGTTGCATATGACCGAAGCACCGAGAAAGTGCTTGCCATTGGGAACGATGCATTAACCATGCATGAAAAAACGCACAAGAATATTGAGACCGTGCGTCCCCTGAAGGACGGCGTCATTGCGGATTTTGAGATGGCTGAACAACTGATCCGCGGCCTGACCAGAAAAGTGCAGACCGGATGGATCAAAACCATTCGCCAGATGGTGATCTGCATCCCCAGCGGAATTACGGAGGTCGAAAAACGTGCCGTCCGAGATAGTGCTCAGCATGTCGGTGCACGAAAAGTTTACCTGATCTCAGAACCAATGGCTGCCGCTATCGGCATCGGACTGACGGTGCATGAGCCAATCGGAAATATGATCGTGGATATCGGAGGGGGCACGACCGAAATTGCGGTGATCGCACTCGGTGGGATCGTGGTTGATCAATCCGTGCGCGTGGGAGGCAACGCCATTGATGCGGCGATCCTGTCCCACTTCAAACACTACCATAACCTGGTCATTGGGCAGCGGACTGCGGAGCGGATCAAGAAAGAAATTGGGAGCACCGTCGTGATGGAGCCGGAAATGGAATTGTACATCAAAGGACAGGATTCAAGCAGTGGCATGCCGAAGGTGCATTCCACGACCTCTCAGGAAGTACGCAACGCGATCTCACAAGTGATCGGCAATATCGTTTCGGCGGTGGTCCAATGCCTGGAAAAAACACCCCCTGAACTGGGATCCGATATTCTTGAACGGGGAATTATGCTCACCGGAGGGGGAGCACTCCTGCATGGAATGGACCAGTATATCCGCAACCGTGTAGACATCCCTGTCTATGTTGCTGAAGATCCTCTCACTGCTGTGGTGCGCGGAACCGGCAAAATTCTGGAAGATGTATCCCCGTACACCGATGTTCTGTTGTAATATTTGCTCCATAGCCGACCAAGGCTTCGCGTTGCGGCCTGACCACGCTATATGACCTCTTAATCATGCGACGGGATGATTGACCTTCTGCTCCGCCTACGTACATTCATCCTTCTATTCGTTCTGCTTGCTATTTCCTCCTTCGTCATGGCGAACGCGAATCGCCCACTCATGAGAGGTATTCGTGCACAGACCTTGAAAATTGTCGGAGCCGTTGAGTATCGGATCAGTTGGGCTGCGGAAATCCCACGCTCTCTACGTGAAAATCAGCAACTGCGAGATTCCAATCTACGTTTGACGAACGAACTCAATCGCTTACGGATTGCCGGGCGCGAGAATGAAGACCTGCGGGAGGCACTGGGATGGAAGCGCAACAGCGAATTTGAGATGCTTGCCGCTCGCATCATTGCACGTGAGCCCTACGGAGTCACCAATTTCTTTACCCTGGATGTAGGACATGCACAGGGAGTAGACATGGGTATGGCTGTGATCAGCCATATGGGAATACTGGGACGGATTGTTCAGGTCAGCCGGGACTACAGTGAGGTCATGCCCTACCTGCATTCACAGTTTAATGTCCCCGTCATGATTGACACCCTCGGTGCCGTTGGCATCGTTTCGGGTCAGACCAGTACCCCGGACTCGTTGATCCTCAGTAATATTGTGAAGACACAAAATGTCCAGATCGGCCAGCGCGTGGTCACACATGACGCCAGTGAGGTCTTCCCACCAAATATTCCTGTCGGCACAATTACCGCCTATCGGGCGCAGCAGGGAAGTAATTTCTGGGAGATTCGCATTCAACCTGCCGCCCCCCTGCATACCTCCCACTTCGCATTTGTTGTCCTTCGTCACTCAGGCCAACTCCAAACCGAAACCACGGCCGAATAATCTATGAAGTGTATGCGCCCTTTGATCTATTTGATTGCGTTGCTGCTCCCCAGTAGTTTCTGCAAAGCACAAAGTGTACTGGACTCGGTTCTTGATACCCGCCCACACGCATGGTGGGGAAGCATGGTGGTGGAGGTGGCTTCAGGAGACACTCTTTTCACCCGCAATGCAGCTCGCAGCTTTGTGCCTGCTTCGGTTACCAAGCTGTTCACAACTGCTGCAGTACTGGATCAGCTGGGACCTGACTACCGCTATGTAACCAGACTCTACGCAGAGGGAACGCAAACTGGAAGTGTTCTGGAGGGAAACCTGCTCGTGCGGGGAGCGGGAGATCCTTCCACAGGGGCTGCCGGAGACGACTGGATGAATCTTTTTCACGCATTCGCCGACTCCCTGCTGGCTCTAGGGATCCAGGAAGTGCGTGGAAACCTCATCGGGGACGACAATGTGTTCGATGATGTGCCACTGGGCGCAGATTGGAGTTGGGAGGACCTGGTTTATGGGTATGCTGCACAAATCAGCGGATTGACGTTTTACGACGCGGTTGTGGACCTACATGCCTATCCTACGAAGCCGGGGGCCAGGGGAGAACTATCCATTACCCCTGATTCGGGAAGCTTTCTGGTGATCGACAACCAGACACTCACCCTCCCACGGGGACAAGAACTTGTCGAAGGGCATACCCGTATCCCCGAATCAAACCAGATTGTTGTATCGAGCCAAGTGCCGGTTGGACGCTCAGACCCCGAGGCAGTCACTGTCCATAATCCGACTCTTTATTTTGTGCATGGGCTCCGCACGATCCTCGCATCCCGAAATATTCATGTTCATGGACAACTCCTTGATGTGGATGATCTGTCTCTGGATCCTGACTACTCGACGGCCCGCGTGATTGCGAGCCATACGTCGACTCCGTTATCTGAGTTGGTGGCGACCGTGAATAAAGAGAGTCACAACCTGTATGCCGAGCACTTGCTGAAAACCCTGGGGCGCGAACGCCCGGAACCCGGCGATTTTGAACCAGGCTCGGCAGCTATGGGTCTTGAAGCCAGTATGCGAACCTATGAGAACGCACAGATCGAGACGGACCGATTGCAGTTGGTGGACGGCTCTGGGCTCTCCCGCAAGAATCTCATCACTCCGGCGATGACCATCGCACTGCTTCGCTACATGGCCCTGCATCCCAACCCTGGAGTTCGCGACGCGTTTCTGTCTTCCCTGGCTGTCGGTGGGCAGGACGGCACCCTCGAGTACCGGTTTATCCGAAATTCCCCTGGCTATGGGCGCGTACGTGCGAAGACAGGAACGCTCGGCAATGTGAACTCCCTTGCAGGATACATCACACAAAACGATGGCCCCCTGTTGGCGTTTGTAATTTTTGCAAATCATTTTCAAGGACGTCATGCACCGATCCGCGAAATTCAAGAATCATTCATCAATGAATTGATTGATCTCCCCTTGGAAGGGAACAACTAAGCGTATTGTCTATACCACACAGGCACCGGGGGCCTGATACTGAATTTTTTATTGAACCCCGACCATATTAATTAAAATCATGAAGAGCCTGACGCATAGGATTTAGGTGTCAGTAAAGTTACAGCGTGCGCCCTGCACGTCCCTCAGTTACATACTTATTATCTAGAATTCACGAATGCAGGAGCATCCACTGCACAGCACGACCGTGATCGGTGTTCGACGCCATAAAAAGGTCGCAATCGGATCCGATGGGCAGGCAACCCTAGGCAATACGGTGATGAAACACAAGGCCCAGAAAGTTCGCCGACTTTATGATGGGGAGGTTCTTGCCGGGTTTGCTGGATCTACTGCCGACGCATTTACTTTATTTGAACGCTTCGAGGACAAACTCAAGCAATACGGGGGAAACCTTACGCGTGCTTCTGTGGAACTCGCCAAAGACTGGCGCACCGACCGATATTTACGCCGGCTAGAGGCCTTGCTGGTGGTTGGGACAATTGACCGACTGCTCTTGATTAGTGGTAGCGGAGATGTCATTGAGCCCGATGATGACATTGCGGCAATTGGTAGCGGGGGAGCCTTCGCGCTTGCCGCCGCACGTGCCATGATCCAGCACGCTCCACAGTTGACTGCAAAAGAAATTGTGACTGATTCCCTCCGCGTTGCCGCAGATATTTGCGTGTATACCAATCACTCCCTGACCGTACTTGAGATAGGTGACGATTCCGGCAACAAATAGATTCGAATACACATGACCATGCCAAACCGAATTTCGCCCGACACAGCTTCAACTCAACGCGCCTGCATGTTTGTGGACTACGATAATCTTTTCGATTACATTGACCGAAATGCGACCGAACGCACAAGGCCCAAATATGTGATCAATGCATTGCTGAATTCCGCCTTGCACCATGTAAAGCAGGAACTGAAGTTCAATTTAGATGCTCCGGTTGCCTATGCTGACTTCGCCTCAATCGGATCCGCAGATCCAGAAATTCAGCAAAGCCTCTATCTGGCCGGTTTGGAACCCAGGTTTGTTCCCGCGTCTCTGCAGTCCAATGCCTCTGAGATCCAGATCTGCGTTGACGTACTCGAAATGCTGCAAGACCGGGAAGATGTACGAGCCATCTTCCTGATTACTGGTAACCGCCTCTATCTTCCTTTACTCAATTTTTGCCAACGAAAAAACGTACGTGGCTTTGCCATCACATTCCAGCCTCCTGGCATCAACTATTCAGGAGAGTATTCGGATCTCTTCATTCATGCCGATAAATTCCTGAATGAAACCCTTCACGCATACCCGACCGAGGAAGAAAGCACCGAGGCTTCAACTCCTGTCCGCCCATCTGGACTGACGACGGCCCCCGAAAAGGTTGTCGAAATCACAGATGAAACGGCGCTCATCGCGCTGGAAATTATTGAACATTTCTTTGGGCAATACGAGGAGATCTATCTCACGCCCCTATTGCGGAAACTCTCCGACATGTTTGGAGACCATGACGACCCGAAGGTGATTGTCGGCAAACTGAATGACGCGGGGGCGGTCTGGCTGGAAAAACGCAAGGGATTCCCCTTTAACTATACGGTGCTGCTGATCAATTACCACCACCCCAACGTTATAGCGATCCATGAGGCGATGGTGCGCGAGGACGAGGAGAGCTATGAGCAAGTTGAAAGTAATCCTAGTGACGCATACGACGATTAAGCTGCAAACCGCGGCAAAGGCGTCCATGATCCAAGACTAATCTGATGGCAATGAACGAGCAGCTGACCCCACGTGCTATCGTGGCAGAGCTGGATAACTACATTATTGGGCAAGACGAGGCCAAACGCACGGTCGCGATTGCACTGCGCAACCGCTGGCGCCGTCAACAGGTGCCCGGTGATCTCCAGGATGAAATCTTACCCAGTAACATCATCCTGATGGGCCCCACCGGCGTGGGAAAGACAGAGATTGCCCGGAGACTGGCAAAGCTGGTTGACGCCCCTTTCGTCAAAGTTGAAGCTACAAAATTCACGGAGGTCGGGTACGTGGGCCGCGATGTGGAAAGCATGATCCGTGACCTTACCGACCGTGCGATCCGCCTAGTGCGACAGGAGCATGAAGCCCATGTACAGGAGCGTGCACGCGAGCTCGCACGCGAGCGTATTCTTGACGTGATCCTCCCTCCCCCACCCGTCACCGGACTCGATCTGGAGAATGGCCATTCAGAAAACGCTGCCCCGGAAGAGTCTCCAACACGGACGAAATTCCGAGAACGACTCAGGGATGGACGCTTTGCAAGCCGTGAGATCGAGATCGAAGTCCAAAAGGAGCAGTCCTCTTCAATGCTGCAGGTGTTTGGCCCAATGGGAATGGAAGAAATGGGCATGAACCTTCAAGACATGTTGGGAAATATTGGAGGCAAACGACGCAAGAAACGCCGGGTCACGGTGTCAGAAGCCGAAGAACTCCTGTCCAAAGAAGAGGCATCGAAACTCATTGATATGGATGTTGTGACGCAGGAGGCACTCAAGCGCGTTGAAGATTCAGGCATTGTCTTCATTGACGAGATTGACAAGGTCGCAAGCCGGGCCAGTAAGAACGGAGGAGGACCCGATGTATCACGTGAGGGAGTGCAGCGGGATCTGCTGCCACTGGTCGAAGGGGCAACAGTTACCACAAAGCATGGGATGGTCCGGACAGACCACATCCTGTTCATTGCCAGCGGAGCCTTCCATGTGGCCAAGCCCAGCGACCTCATCCCCGAAATGCAGGGACGCTTCCCCATCCGGGTAGAGATGCACCGGCTGAGTGAGGAAGATTTCTATCTGATTCTTACACAGCCCCGCAATGCTCTGCTCAAACAGTATCGTGCACTTTTGGAAGCGGAAAAGATTATCCTCGACTTTACGGACGATGCAGTTCGACTCATCGCCCGCACTGCCGCCAAGGTCAATGACGAAGTAGAGAATATTGGTGCCCGAAGACTCCATACAATCATGACTACACTGCTGGAAGATCTGCTCTTTGAGTCTGACGGCAGCTCTGCACAGGAGATTTCCATGGATGCCGATCAGGTGGAGGAACGTCTTGGTGCCATTGTGAGGAACCGCGACCTCAGCCAGTATATCCTATAGCCGTACGCTGGTGGCCACCTCTATCTACAACCTGAACGACCCCGGTGCGTGTGCCCGCTATCAAGAACTGTGGGAGCGCACACGAGGGATCTTTGCATCCCTGCACTATGCGGAAGCAGCTGGCAATGTGTTCGGGCTGAAGCCACAGATTTGTTTTCACGAAGAAGACGCGGCATTGCTGGTACATTTAAAAGGGGCCGGGGCACTTCGTCGCATTGTCGTTCCTCCGTGCACACAATACTCTGCGCTGCTTTTGCCCACTCCACCGCGTGCGCACTTGGTTCACCGGCAGCAGAGCCCTCTGGACCAGCTTCTCAGCTGTGCCGAACAAATCAGCCGCAAAGCAGACCTGCTGGTTCCCTTGTCGGACCCCCGTACTGCGCAGTGGCGCGGCTGGCAAGTACGACCGCTCTTCACCTACCTTATTGACCTGCCCGCAAATACAGAAAACTGGTCCAGTGGGGCGCGCAGGACCTGGAAATCCAAGGTATCCGAGTACGACATTCAGGAAGATCCCACTGGCGCACAGCAAGTGATTGATCTTTGTGCAAAAAGCTATAAAAGACATGGCCGATCCCTACCTGCCCAGCCAGCAGCACTGGGAGCCTTGACAAAAGCGATGGGAGAATGGGCGCGGGTTTTTGTCGCACTGCGGGAAAATACCCCCGAGGCTGGTCTCATCCTCCTGCATGATGGACATACGGCGCATTACTGGGTCGCCGGTAGTATCCCCGGGCCCGCAATGACGGTATTGATTGGCGAATTGCTTCCGATTCTATCCCAATCCGGGATCAGCCAATTTGACTTTGTCGGAGCAAACACGCCTTCTATCGCCGAGTTCAAGCGCTCCTTCAATCCTGTGCTGACACAATACTACCATCTGCGGCGACGGCCGCGGATTCATATTGGACGTTAATCATGCAGCTTCGTACTGGCCGGTGGCCACGGCTGCTCACGGGGATGGGAATGCGCCCACCCCTGTATCTGCCACTACTCACCCTTACGATTTACCTCCTCTGGCGGGGCTATGACTATGCGATTAGCGACCAGGATGAGATTTTGCCCTACCTCATGCACCTGTTGGATGCCAACCTGTACCTGTCAGACTGGTTTGTGAATGTCCAGTTGGACACCTTCGGCCCCCGAACTCTCTTTGTTCTTATCGCCTGGCTCCCCGCGAAGCTGTTTGGTCCGTATGCGACCATCCTGGGCATCTATGTGGCGAGCTGGTTTGGGATCAGCATGGCATTGTATACGCTGGGTTTGCAACTGACTCGTGAACGACTGGCAGCTACGATCTGTGTCATTCTGGCCCTCTTGCTCACGCCCAAGTTTACACTGGGAGGAAACGACCTAGTAACATGGATTCTCACCCCAAGTATCCCGGCCTGGGCATTCAGCCTATGGGGTCTGGTGTTTTTCGTGCGCGGGCGACTCGCCCGGGCAGCACTTCTGATGGGCCTCGGAGTCTGGATACAGGCGCTGGTTGGTCTGCAGGTTGCCATGGTGTGCACACTTCTGCTTCTATGGAGACACGGATGGTCGGGGCGACAACCCTACCTGTTTACAGGTTACTTTACGCTATCGGCGTTGCCGGCTTTGGGGCCACTGATCTGGTTCCAACTCACACGCCCGAACCCGGAGGGACTCTGGTCCTACTTCTATATCCTGTTCGAATTCCGCGCCCCGCATCACTATATGCCGACTTCGTTCGACCCTGAGCAGGCTATACGCTTTGCACTCCTGCTCGGACTAGGGCTTGCCGCATTCTCGCGTATGCCAGGAACTTACCGTGTACTAGTTCGCCGATCTCTGACCATTATCGCTGCGCTTTGTGCCGTCTCGTTTTTGTGCACGGAAGTTTTGCAGGTTGACATGATCGCCCGGTTACAACTCTTTAAGCTTACCGTACTGATCAAGGTGTTCTGTGTAGTTCTGATTTCCAACGTAGTGGCACAACTGATTCTCAAATTTTATCGACGTACCCTAACTGTTTTTTTTGATCATGGACATTATGCTCTTGGTGCAACAGTTCTCATCTCAGCCACGCTCCTTATTATTTCCCCTGATGCGCTGGGCATTCGGCCGGCATCTGAGAAATCCCCTGCGGAGCAGGTTGCGGTATGGGCGCGTGACTCTACGGAGATCAACGCGATTTTTGCCGTCCCTCCTGGATGGGACCACTTCAGATCCCAGGCACAACGTGCCGTGATTGTGAACTTCAAAGCAGTTCCTTTTCATCAGCCCTACATGACAGAGTGGTTCACCAGACTTCTGGATCTTGCGCCCGTCATGCCACCGCCACGCGGTGGCGCGCGGTTCATCGCTGCGCTGGATAGTGCCTATATGTCTCTTCCACCACCAGAAATCCAACAACTGGCAGCCAAGTACCGGGTAGACTACATTGTGCGCCAGGAAAGGGCAGCCCCTAACGGGTTTGAACTCGTTTACCAAGCGGCCCCTTGGACCGTATGGCAGATCAAACCGGAGTCATGAAAAAACTGAGCCGCCTATTTTCGACAGAGGGGCTCAGCGGACCTATACTGACGCTACTCTCAGCTAGTGGCGTTGTTATGGTGATCTTATACCTTGCACTCGGGGTCATCACACGTCTGTATTTGCCCGAAGAGATCGGCATTGGCAAGTACTTTGTTACGATCATGGGACTTGTCGGCGCAGTTGCTTCACTGCGCTATGAGGATGCACTGATGCTTCCAAAGAAGGATCAGGATGCTGCCGTACTGATCTGGCTCTCCGGCGCGGCAATGCTTTTGAGTGCAGCCGTCCTGACTGTTCTCTCCTTCTGGAGTACCGAAATTGCTGACCTCCTAGATTTTCCCGCGATTGCTCCCTATCTACCCCTGGTCCCGCTTACACTAATCTGTATGCGCTCAGGGAAGATTGCAGAATTCTGGTTGGTCCGCAAACGGGCATTCAGGCACATCAGTGCCTGTCATGTGGGACTGACTTTGGCCTTGGTGACGGGACGGATCGGTGCAGGATCTCCACCGATCCATGCCAATGAAGCAGGACACATAGGTGGTTTTATTTTCGGACACATTGTTTCCAGTACCTTACTCATATGGATGGCCCTGCGTCGCAGCGCCGCTGCAATCGGTTCAGCATTGAGTTGGAAACGCATGATCCAGGCTGCAATCCGCTATCGGCGTTTTGCCCTGTTTTCGACGCCTTCGGCAATGATTGGAGCGATCACGGGATACCTGCCCGTGCTTCTGGTCCCGTTCTTCTTTGATACTGCAACCGCCGAAGAAGAACTTGGATACTACGCGGCTGCCTTCGGCGCAATAGCGATTCCGATGTCATATGTAGGCCGGTCTGTCGCACATCCTTTTTTTATCAGTGCAGCGGAGGCGCAATTATCCGGAACGCTGGCCACAATCACATCTCTGGTGCATCGCCGCCTGATTATGGTTGGGATCTTCCCGGTACTCGCTGTGATGTTTGCAGGACCGGATTTTTTTGAATTATGGCTCGGAGTCGACTGGCGGCGGGCCGGAATCTTTGCCACCTACATTGCGGCCTGGATGGTACTGGGTTCAATTGTATCTCCACTGACACGGGTTTACGATGTGACCGAAAGTCAGCGGCTGGATTTTCTGATGGCATTGATTTTACTCGTATGCCTGTCATCAGCTTTGATCCTGGGAGGACGCTCAGGAAGTGTCGACACCATGCTGATTGCCGCTGGCATAGCCGGTGCGATAGTGCGTGGCATCCAGTTATTTGTGATTCTCCGACTTGCAGGCGTTTCATGGCGGGAATGCATTGCGCCTTATTGGGATTTCCTCCTCTTGTCTCTACCGGGTCTAGCACTGATCATCGTCGCCCTACAGCTTGGCAATAAATGGGTCACTACTGGAGCGCTTATCCTGAGCGCCGCCTGCTATTTTGGACTCGCAATCTGGAAGGAACGACTTTTCAGAAATTCGTGATTTCTATATCAACTCAAATGGATAACTCCTTCATGAAAGGCAGACGAAAATTATGGCATCAGAATCAGCGACTGGATGGGCAGAAACAACCTGAAGTATTGTGCCAATAACGACTCGGGATACCCAAAACATGTAATCCCCAACGTGAAATATGAAGCAATGGGAATTAATAGAAGAACTCTTGAAATCACCGGGAGCATTCTATTCAGCAGAGTTATCGAGCAAGGTCGCTCTCGAAGGATTTGACAAGCGTCGCCGGGAATACAAACACCTCGGATGGATCTATGTGGCACGGAATCCATGTTTTGTAGACGCTGTCTTCAAGATTGGACAAACCCAAGTATCTCCTTCCAAGCGAATCGAGCAACTCAGCGCGTCAACATCTGTGTACAGGAAGTTTGAACTCGTCTATTTTGTCCATGTGTCTGATAATTTGGCTGCTGAGGGATATGTACATCAATTACTGAAAGACTTCCGATTGAACCCCAGGAAAGAATTCTTTAATGCTCCCATTATGACGGTGGTCAAGGCACTGGATGAGGCGGGTAACCTATTGCAGATTCCTATGGGGAAAACATTGAGAGCTGGAATGTTACCGCCAGCCTTGGAGAAACGAATCATTTCTTGCCCAGGATGCAAGAAGCAGAGTAGAGTCCCCTTAGTTGGGATTGATATAACCGTCACCTGCGTTGTGTGCAATACCCCCTACAAAGTGACAAGCGAGTGAATTCAAGGTTACTGGACGGGCGTATATGAAACCAGATGCCTGCCCCGCCATGACAAAACCGGGAATCTGCCATTGCACTCAACTCCAGTAGAGACGGGGATCCCCCACGAGGTCAACGATAGCGGAAGGCTGGTAAGCCCAGTTACCAGAAATCGGAGACGTGAGGGGTTGTCTCGTTGCGCCTATAGCGATGCTTACCCTTGCGAGTAGGAATATAGAGCCAATGTGAGGGGTTACGGGGAGGGAAACCCAAAAGATATAGCGTTTTTGAGGCGTATTGAAGGAAACGACAGCCTTCTGGATTCACCGTAGATTGCAGAAATTAGAGCATCCAATAACAGTAAATCGGAGCTTCCCCCGGGTTATGGCGCCCAAAGCTTTCGGTGGTGGAGGTGACCAAGTCACCGGCCGCTCAAGTCTGTCCCGGGATTCGGCTTATTCAAGTTTCGGATGGGTTGGGGTTGCTGCGGGAATTTGATCTTCTCACGAGTGTAATTTGTCACGAGCCAATCTTGCATGGAGGGAATCGGGATGACGTAACGCCCATCGCGCTCATCCAGTAAGCCCTTGTTCCATGCCCGGTTAAATAAATCTTCTGCTTTATCAGAACCAATATCTTGTGTTAGGGTGGACACGATCGCACTACGGGTCGTACTTTCTCCTAATGAAACACTTGCAAATGCTTTTGCAAGGGACTGACGTTCTTCCTCGGGGAAACCGTATAATCGTTCTCTATAATATGCTTTGCGACCCTCCCGTCCAACTTCCAGTACGGCATTTAATCCGTCCGTTGTCATGCTCCCACCGTCTGCTTTCAGTTGATCTACAGCAGCGGGATCCACATAGGATAAGATGTGATGGGGCCAGCCGGAGGTTTCCTGAGAAATGGCATCAATCCATACATTCGGATCTCCTTTGGCTCCACCATCCTTCGTGAGCCAATCCCTGATCACTGCACGTTCAGCTTCGTTGCTCAATGCTCCTAATTGCATAAAACATTTCCTTGAAAATCTCGAAACTCCCAGTGATTCAAAGGATTTCAATGTCATTCCCAGTCCCGCCGCCAGAAGGATGACCGGTCTACCCAGACCACCATTATGGATGCTGTTCAAAACGCTGGTGACCACCCACCGATCGGACGACGGAATGTCGATCATCCCCAGCACTTGCGCCTCATCCAGCATGAGAAGTAATGGTTTCTTTCCCTCCTCAAGTATCTCCAGCACCGTACCGTTTTGTTGGTTCACTGCAAAATCCAACTCAGCCTCGACTTTCACAACTGCATCAAAGCCCACCTTTCCAGATCCCCCCGCAATTCTTAGTCTCTTCCCACCTCCAAGGCCATGAAGTAATGCTCCAGGATCCCAGAGAGCATGTGGGGGAATTGAAGCGACTCCCCAGCCACTCTCCAGGGCGTATTTTTCGCATTCGGATAAAAGAGCAGTTTTCCCAGCGCCGGGGGCACCTTGAACCAGAAAGGTCGTCCCATCCTTCGCCTGTATCGCACGTTCTAAAAGCTCTTTGAAATTATGCAGGATCCGTGTCCGCCCGTGAAAATGTCTCGCAGGCCCGCGGTCAAACGCTGCCGTCAGTGGTTTTGGTATGGAAGATTCGGGCTTTCGCATAGCTCTGAGACGTAGGGACTGACGAGACGGAATGCCTCACCAACCCATATTATTCACAAATATCGTGCAAACTTGTTCCTTGCGGTTAACTTCTCTGCGACTGCCTGGGCCAATTATGAAGTGGGAAAAAATCTATTTCTGCCCTTCAAAACAGGCCTAAAATAGAATTCAACAGTTAGAGATCCTGTTCCTCCATACTCAACTCGATCGCCCCATAATCTATCCGCTCAGGGGGACTCCTCAATGACAAACCGGGAATCCGCCACCGCACTCAACTCCAGTCGGAACGAGGATCCCTGACTTCAGTAAAGTCCTGTTCTGCCGTATCATCATGGATCCAAGGTTTATTTTTGTTAGGTTGACTCGTCAGGTTTCCCTTTCTATGCCTCACCTACTTGCCCTGCTTCTTTGTCTTTTCGCCGCCAAGGCAGCAGTTGCCCAGATCTATTCCATGTACGTCGCCAATGAGTCCGACGATACCGTCATGCTCGTTGAGTTTGATGGCCAGACGCTGGCCGTTACAGATACCATTGAGGTCGGCCTCATCCACACGGAAATCGAAGGTCCTCACGGACTTGCCATTGACCCGGAAGGCAAGTCCCTGTTTGTCTCTATTGCACATGGTCAACCCAATGGAAGTGTGGTGCGCTATTCCACGGCCGACCATCGCCCCATGGGTGCTGCAACATTGGGCCTGTTTCCCGCATCCATGGCAATCTCTCCGCACACGGGCCTGTTGTACGTGGTGAATTTCAATCTGCATGGCGACCCTGAACCAAGCTCTATCTCTGTGGTCGACCCGGAGATGATGCTGGAAGTCAGCCAGATTCCGACCGGCATTATGCCGCACGGCTCCGCCTTTGGAACAGACGGTACCCGGCACTACTCCGTTGCGATGATGGACCATATTCTGGTCGAACTTGATGCCCTGAACCTGCGCGTTCTCCGCAAAATTCCGCTTGGCATGGGAACCAAGCCAACATGGGTTGCCCTGCATCCTCATGAGCCACAGGCGTATGTCGCAGCCAATGGCTCGGACCAAGTCGTGATCGTGAACACGGAAGAAGGATCTGTACTGGAACAGATACCGGCTTCTGGAGCTCCTTATAATTTGGCTGTTTCGCCGGATGGATCTACCCTTGTTGTTACCCTCAAAAGTGCCCAGGCGGTAAGCATCCTTGATCTATCAACATTAGCCGAGCGGGCCCGCATTCCAACCTCCAGTCCCATACCTCATGGAGTTGTGATCACTCCAGACAATGAATATGCCTTTGTGACCTCCGAAGGAATCGGGGCGGCGCCTGGCACCGTAGATGTGATCCATCTGGCCTCCGCCATGCGGGTGGCATCCATTCAGGCAGGGCAACAGACCGGTGGCATTGCCCTCTGGAAGATGGAGGATTAGCCAATGGCCCAGGCAGCAACCCGGTTTATTCAACCCGATGTTCTAGCCCGGATCTCGTCCCTAGAGCTTCTGGCCCGCTCTGTCGTTGAGGGGTTTATTGCAGGGCTTCACCGTAGTCCCTTCAAAGGATTCAGTGTTGACTTCATGGAGTACCGCCCATATGTATTTGGGGATGATGTGCGCCAGGTCGACTGGAAAGTATTTGCACGAACAGGCCGCTACTTTGTCCGTGAGTTCGAGGGGGAGACAAATACCCGCCTGCATCTGCTATTGGATATGAGTCGATCCATGGACTATAGCTCTGGGGGGCAGACAAAGCTGACCTACGCCCGGTTTCTGGCAGCAGCTATCGCATGGCTGGCCAACCGTCAACGGGACGCCTGTGGGTTGGCACTGTTTGACACTGAGGTCCGCAAACATTTACCTCCACGCGCCACCCGGGCACACCTGCATTTGCTCCTGCGTGCGCTCGAAGAGGCGAACCCAGATGCTGCAACCAACCTGGAGCGTTCCCTGCAAGCCGTTGCGGAACGCCATCGCAAACGCGGATTTATCGTCCTGATCAGTGACCTGTTTACAGATATCAACACGATTGAGCGCGCATTGCAACATTTTCGGTTTACAGGCCACAATGTGCTGGTATTTCAAATCCTGGACCCACAGGAGATTGAATTCGATTTTAAGGATGTGGTTGAGCTTTTGGATGTGGAGTCAGATGCCAAAATGCTGATTGATGCCAAGGCGGCCCGAGCACAGTATCAGAAGAATTTCCAGGCACATCAGGACCAACTGCGCCGCATCTGTGGGCTGCTGCAGATTGACCATGCCGTACTTCGGACAGATGCCCCGCTGGATGGTGCACTATTTCATTACCTCTCTGCACGCTCGCGGCGCAGAGGCTGACCCTACGTCGCCGTGTCCTTCATCACTCCTCTCTTTCTGGCTGCAGGACTCACCGCACTAATCCCCGTGCTGCTGCATTTGGTAAGAAGGCTCAAGGCCCGTGAGGTGCCCTTCAGTACGCACATGTTTCTGGAAGCTACCCCGATTCAGAGAATTCGTCGGCGACGCCTGCAGGACATCCTCCTGATGCTGCTCCGAGCCGGAATACTGATGCTCCTGGCACTGCTCTTCGCGCGTCCGTTCATTCCACCCGAAGACTTACCCTTCCTGCAGGAAGCCGGGCAGGAGTCTGTCGTCATCCTTCTGGATGGATCCTACAGCATGCAATACAACACGCGGTTTGAGGAGGCTGTCGAACAAGCCCGCCTGAACCTGGAAACCGGTGATGAGTGGGCCCTGGTCCGCTTTAGTGATGCTGCAGAGCAGCTGACCCCGCTCGACAATGACCCCTCCGTGCACGAAGCTGCGCTCAATGCACAATCCCCCGACTACCGGACTACCGACCTCTATCCCGCCATGCAACTCGGCACAGAAATCCTTCAGGGCGCCCGATTTGAGCAGCGCCGGATCGTGCTCATCTCCGATTTTCAACAGTCGGCCTTCAGCCCGATCCTGGAAAATCTGCAAGTGCCGGATGACATCACAGTCGAACCTGTCAAGGTAGGAGACGACTCCTCGGATAATCAGTTTTTCGAAGATGTGGAATTCACCCAGGAGCGCCGCGGAACCCTGGTTTCTGTCCAATTTGATGGCCGGATCCCAACCACCGCAGCCGTTACACTCCGTATTGGCGCAGAAGTGATGGATGAGGTTACAGGGCGCATTCCTGCCTTCCAGCAACTGGTGGAGCGGCCCGGCCTCTATCAAGGCGATCTACACGTCAATGATCCTGTGCCCGGCCCTGATGACCACTATTACTTTACCTATACTGTCCATCCACGGTCAGGCATCTTTGCAGTTGATGGCAGCCCGGGCATGCGCAACGCGTTCTTTCTCGAAAGTGCATTTGACCTGCAAGATGCAAGCCGGTACAGATTCGACGCAGGTCCCCGCCCCGTCCGCTTGAATGCTGTAGACCTGTTAATTATCACGACTGCGAATGCGGTATCCTCCGGCGACTGGACCACCATAGAGAACTTCGCCCTCAGTGGAGGAACAGTCCTCCTAGCTTTTGATGAGGGCGGACTTGCACAGACGCCGCTCTTGGGCGCAGGCGTGATTGCAGGTGCGGTACGCGCGCGCGACTTCCAGGGCACCGACGCAATTATCGCGGAGATTGATGCCCAACACCCCATCTTCGCACCGCTGGCTCAGCACAGTACAGGATCAGTGCTTCGACCCCAGTTCCGGCGCTATGTGCAGGTGACTCCAGACTCTTCGGCACATGTGCTTGCGACCTTTGATACAGGAGCTCCCCTCCTGATTGAACGTCGTTTCGGGCGGGGACGCGTGCTTGTATTCACCTCCAGTCTGGGCACCGCCTGGAATGACCTCGCCCTGAGCGAAGTCTATCTACCACTGCTGTACGAGATTGCCCGGTATGCGAGCCCGGAATCTGGTACGGGACAGACATTCCATGTGGGGGATGCTGTGGGGTTCCGGGGGCTACCGGCAGACGAGGTAACCATTGCAAATCCAAACGGAGATGTATTCAGTGTTATATTGGATTCTACTGGTCTGGGGATATTTCAGGATACAGACTTTCCCGGCCACTATGATGCCAGACTTAATGGAGATCAACAATCGTTCTCTGTAAATATCAGTCCCCTGGAAAGCAATCTTTCCGCCCGGGATGTTGAAGAAGTGTATGCAGCCCTTGCAGCCCGGTCAACACAGCCGGTGCTTGCGCCGCAACCACTGGAAAAGGCAGAGCAAGAACAAAAACTCTGGAAGATTGTGCTATTGATTATGATTGGAGTATTTGCATTCGAAACCATGCTCGCCTCGCGGCGATAACCGGATGTCCCAGGATAACCGTCCCATTCGTAGGTTGATCGCAGATGTACGCAAACAGTTTACCCAGCGTGCACGTCGGCAGTACCTTGCAGTCTGTGTTGCGGTAGGTTGTCTACTTCTTTTTACCCTCTTATGGTCTAAACCTTATCTCACAGCGGGCTTGCTTTGGGGAGCTCTGGCACTGGCAGTCTTTATTCCGGCAGCACTGTTCTGGCTACTTCAACGACGATCGCAGACAATTACCGATGGGCAGATCGCCCTCTTCATTGAGGAGCATCACCCCGATCTCGAAGATCGTCTCAACAGTGCCGTCCAGGCGGCTCCTGGTGAAGCAGACCAGAAAGTCGTAACCGCCCTTCTGCGGGATGCAGCGCATCAAATAGGATCTATGGTTCCTCGCTCAATGCTCGGGCGACTCCGAGCGCGCCTGTGGATTGCATCCTCCTTGACGATTGCCTGTGCCTGTCTTGTTGGTGGGCTTACACAACTCAATCGGCTGCAGTTGGATACTCCTCCAGAGCCACGTCTACGGACCCCCTACCTGGTCGTTTCTCCAGGAGACGTAGAAGTTGATCAGGGAGATACCGTTCCTGTCGTTGCGACCCTTCGATCAGAAGGGCGGGGTGATGTGTTTCTCGTACATCAGGACAGGAGCGGCGAGTGGGTGCGTCAGCCAATGATCCCGGGAAAAGATCCCCGTGCACACCTCGCAGAACTTGCGGACATCCAGCAAGACATACAGTACTATGTTGAGTCCGGGCGTTATCGTACGGATCCATTCACGATTTCGGTCTACCTCTTTCCCGAAGTTGCACAGATTGACGCCACGTATGAGTCTCCTGATTATGCAAACCTTCCTGTGCGAACACAAGAGGATGAGGGGGATATTGAGGGGCTGAAAGGATCACGCGTGACCGTAACCGTGCACACGAATCATGTGGCTGACGAGGCCACTCTGGCACTGGAAAACGGAGCGGATATCCCCCTCTCCAAGATAGAGCCGGGCCGGTTCCGCGGAAAGTTTGACCTTCTGGAAGAAGACCGCTACACCGTACAGCTCGAGGATGATCGGGCACGCGCGAACCGTTTTCCCAGAGCCTATTTGATCACACCGATTGAAGATGCCCGCCCGCATATCACGCTACAGGAACCTGGACGCGACCTGCGTGCCAATGCCATCCAAGAGGTGCTGATCGCCGCCGATGCCAGCGACGACTACGGGATTACCTCTTTTGACCTAAACTACTCAGTCAATGGGGAGGAGGAGATTCGTATTGACCTGCTTGAGAATGCAGGCGGAACCGAGATAACCGGAGAATATCTGCTATTTTTAGAAGACTACACGTTGGAGCCCGGAGACGTAATCACCTACTACATTGAGGCCGCGGATGCTCTACACTCAGAGGCTTCCGACATGTATTTTGTAGAGATCGTGCCGTTTGAGCAGCAGTTCTCACAGTTGGCAAACGCCGGTGGAGGACAGGCGGGCATGCAGGGGCGTCAAGGAGGTCTCGTAGTCAGCCAACAGGATATTATTGCTGCAACCTGGCGGTTACTGCGGCAGCCGCCGCCGGATTTTGATGAGGCTCTGGAAGCGCTCATCCAGGCACAGCGTAACCTCCAGGCAAATATTCAGGAGCGTCTGCGTACGACCGCCTTTTCGCTTGAGTTGCGTGGCAGCCCCGAGCAACAGAAAGTCGCCGAACATCTTCAGTCTGCCGTCAATGAAATGGACGAGGTTCTTGAGGAGCTATCCGCCGAACGCCTTCGTGAAGCTCTGACTCCAGAGCGCCGAGCGCTCAATCAACTGCTCCGGGCAGATGCCCTAAATACCGAGCGACAAGTGGCACGGCAACAGCAAGGCCAGGGTGGAGGAGGTGCCAACGCAACCGAAGAACGCATGTCCGAATTGATGGACCTGGAGCTGGACATCACCAGAGACAAGTACGAATCTCCGCAGTCAGCACCTGCCGCAGCGGCAAGCGCCGAGGAGAACGATGCCTTGCGACGTGTGCGGGATTTAGCCGAGCGACAACAGGAACTCGCACAGCAGCGCCCCCCTGAAACGGAAGAGGATCGGCGGCGCTTTGTTGATCGCCTCCAACGCAGCCAGGAAGAATTGCAAGAGTCACTGGAAAGCCTGCGACGACAACAATCGGGTGGGCGAGCCCAGGATGATATGAACCAGGCTCTGCGCAATATGGAAGAAGCGCAGCGTGCACTGCGAAGAGGAGATACCGAAGAAGCTGCACGACGGCAACAGCAGGCCGCCAACTCACTCCAATCTCTAGAGGAATCCCTGCGAGTACAAACCCGTGGAACGGATCGGCGTGCACTGCAGCAACTGAGTGACGATTTGAGCGCATTCATTGACGGTGAGCAGGCTCTGGGCGAAGATCTGACCGAAGCAGGGGACCGCCCCACCAGTGAAGATCTGGATCAGTTGGTGGATCGCCGCATGGAGGCTATGGAAAACCTGGAAGAGATTCTGGAGCAGGCAGAAATGCTCGAATCATCCAACTCTGAAGCGCAACTGGCTGCGCGCAACCTTAGACAGGAATTTCATCGCAGTGCACTCCCAGAGGATATGCAAAACTCCGGGCAGGCGCTGCGTAACGGCTGGATGCCAACTGCCCGACGCATTCAGGAGGAGATTGTAGAAGATTTGGAAGGCCTGAGAGCGATTCAGCGTGAGTTGAGCGAGTCTCTACCCGTCACCGAAGAGGAAACCCTGAGCCGTTCGCTTGAGGACATTGAACAACTTCGGAGCGAACTGCAGGACCTCGAAGCGCAGGCAGAACGCATGCGTGAAGATGGCGGATCTCCCGCCCAGATGGCACGACTGGAAAGTCAGATGAACCGAGTACGAGAGGCAGCGCGCACCCTGCAGGAAGGCGTGCGTGACGGCCAACGTGCAGCTACAGGAATCCAGAATTCACTCGCGCGTGCAGATCACACCGGAGTACTGCTTGATGAAGAGTCCGCCAAAGCATTCTTCGATCGAGATATCTATACACCGCTTTCTCAACTCGAAACGCAACTTCTAGAAGCCTTGGAAACCGTCAAACTGGAATCTAAGCTGTACGGGAGTCGCCGCGGAGAGGTACCTGCCGAGTACGAGGGTTTGATCGAAAAATACTATGAATCGCTCTCCAGACGGCCTAGTCAGTAGGGAGCATGTTCAAGTTCGATGCGGTCCAGTTTGCCGAAGGGACGATAAGCCTGAACCTCAATGTATTGGCAGTGGTAGTGTTGGCAGGAGTCCTGGTCGTTCTAGGAGCCGCATTCCTGCGTAGTGAGGCGCCCCTACATGTACGGGGAACCAGCCTTGCACTGCGATCTATCGCCGCACTGCTGTTAATATTCCCGCTGTTTGAGCCACAGTTGGTTGTGCCCGAGGTTGTCCCTGATGAAAATTTCGTCGCCGTCGTCGTGGACGCTTCCGACAGTATGCTGTTGCGGGATGGGCAACAGGGACAGACCCGACTTGAGCAGGCTAGACAGCTTCTTGTTCACCCCCAGTCGGGAATCATCCCCAGTATAGAAAATCTCTTCAAGGTTCGGCTTTACACCTTCGCATCAACTACCGCGAGGGTGGACAGTATTCATCAGGCTGTCCCTGCTCATGAAACAGACCTTGCAGCGGCACTGGATCGGGTGCGTATTGATTTTCGGGGGCTACCCCTGACCGGAGTCGTCATCCTGACAGATGGAAATACCGCAAGCCGCCTGGATGCCTTGGAACAGGCAAATGCGCTTCGCGATCAGGGCATTGGCGTCCACGTACTGGGTATGGGTAGCTCGGCATTTAATACTGAACGGGAACTGCTTGAGGTAATTGCCCACAAGGGATTGGGGGAGCAGGCCGGAGCAGAGCTTGAGGTGAAAATCCGCAGTGCTTCCCCGGAGCCTGACCCGGCGAGAATTGTTGTCTACGACGGAGATGTTGAAGTCTTCTCCGAGTCTGTTCGACTCAAGGGGAATGGCTTGGTAGACCAAATGGAGTTCTTTTTTGAGCCACCAGGCGATGGCGCCCGGGAATACCAGATCACCCTCGAACCGGCGGCCAATGAACTCAATACCCTCAATAACTCACTGCCCCTATTGGTTGATACCCGCACTGATACGCTACGCGTGCTGTATTTTGAGGGGCATTTACGTCAGGACTACAAGTTCGTCAAACGCGCGCTGGAATCCGATCAGGTGATCAGCTTTGCAGCGATCACACGTACAGGAACCGGTAAGTATTATCGTCAGGGCATTCGGTCCCCTGATGAGTTGACTGGCGGATTCCCGACTGAAGAAGAGGTCCTCTATGACTTTGATGCCATCATTTTAGGGGATGTGGAGGCCTCCGCTTTTTCTTTGAGCCAGTTGCAACTCATTGAGTCATTTGTTCGTGTCCGGGGTGGTGGATTCGTGATGCTGGGGGGACGCAACGCATTCGCAGAAAGCGACTACGCCGGGACACCGGTAGCAGATATGCTGCCGGTACGGCTTGACTTTACCCGGGCACAGATTCTTCCGATCCGATTTGAGCGCGAAGAGGGCGATCGTGGATATATCTTTGCACCGACCCCCGAAGGCTTTGAGCATCCATTCATGAAGCTCTCACCTGACCCCTCTATCAACCAGATGCTTTGGCGTGGGATGCCCCGGCTCACCAGTATCAATTTATTGGGCGGAGCCAAGCCTGGCGCGCAGGTTCTGGCGGTAAAACCGGACGATGAGTATGGTCCAGAGGAGCCGCTCCTGACAGTTCAGCGGTATGGGAAAGGTCGAACGGCTGCACTCGCGACCAGCAGTACCTGGCGATGGCAAATGTTACTTGAGGCAGACGACGAGCGTCATGAGCGGTTCTGGCAGCAGTTCGCGCGCTGGCTGGCTGCAAGTGCTCCCGGAAAGGTTGATCTGGAGACTTCCGCCACCCGGCTTCCACCAGGAGAAGTTCATGAACTGGGGGTTCGTGTCTATGATGAGACGTACCTCCCGCTGAGTGGTACAGAAGTGCGCGCGGCGATCCGTACCCCTGATGGAACCATCCAATCGCTCTCTACCAGCGAAAAACTTTCTGAAGAGGGACATTTCCAACTACGCTTTGCCCCCGAGAGGGAAGGCGTCTACGAGGTCATGGTTGAAGCGATGGAAGGAAACGAGCTGATTGGACGCGATCAGCGGAGCTATCTGGTTCGTCATCAACCAATTGAGTATTATGATGCGACCTTGAAGCAGGAGTTCCTGGAGCAGTTGGCAACCATTTACTACGAGCCTGCAAAAGCTTCCGAGGTGCCAATGAATCTGCGATCTCGTCGAACGAGTACATCGGTGTATCAAGCGGCTTACTTATGGGATATGCCGTTCCTCTTTCTTCTATCCGTACTTCTCTTATGTGGAGAATGGCTTTATCGAAGGCGACAGGGCTTACGTTAGTTGTGATCTTCGCCTGCATTGTCAGCGGTGCGAATGCGCAGGAGCGTCACGCCCTGATTATTGGTGGTTTGGGAGGCGCCCCCGAACAAACCAACCGGATTGCTTCTCATCTGGAGAATACGTATAACGCTTTGATCGGACCATTGGGATTCGAAAATGAACATGTGACGGTGCTGGCTGAGCGGGCCCTTGCCGGAAGCGAATATGTTCATGGTGAATCAACCGCTGAGAATATCCGCGCACAGTTCGCCGAACTCAGCGAGGAACTGACTCTCGAAGACGAACTCTATGTCCTGCTGTTCGGTCACGGAAGCTACAATGGAGAACAGTCGGCGCTAAATATCCCTCGACGGGATCTGGGTGGGAGTGACTATGCAGCGTTATTAAATAATTTGCGGGTGAGACGCAGTATTTGGATCTGCACCATGAGTGCCAGCGGTCCGTTCATCCAAGCACTCAGTGCACCAGAAAGAATTGTGATCACAGCTACCCGGACCGGAACGCAACGCAATCAGACGATCTTCCCAGAATACCTGACTGAGGCCCTTGTTGAGCCAGCCGCAGACCTTGACCGCGATGGGAGTCTGTCCCTCAAGGAAGTCTTTCAGTATACTGCAGAACAGACGGCACGGCACTATGAACGTGAGGGGCATCTGGCCACCGAACACAGCTTGCTTGATGACAATGGAGACAGACAGGGGACACGCGTAGAGATGCTTGATGAATCAACCGATGGGTTCGCGGCAGGCGTTACCTGGCTCCGACGCAGTCAAATGCTCGTAGGCAATCCCACGCTGGTAAGTGAACGTACCACCCTTGAAGGCCAGATTGCCCTACTCAAAGCGCGTAAGAGAGAGTTGGAGACGAACACCTATTATAAAGAGTTGGAAACCCTCTTTATCGCCCTGGCAAGACTCAACGAACGTATTGAAGAGGAACTGTGACGATGTTCTCGTGTACGACTGATTTGATGAGGATCAAATTGGCGGCGGGAATTTGTGATAACTCGGAAGCCCCTTATATCATGAAAAAGCAGACCTGGAACGGCTATCTCACTACTCCCTTGATTCTTTTCTGTATTATCCTCCTGGCTGGATGTGGACGTGGCACGGGTCCCGTACAGAAAGAAGGTGAAGCCGTCTTGATCACGCTGGAAGAAATCCTTCGGATTGGCGATGAATCTGCCGGAGACACCATTCTGTTTGGGCCAATTGCCCAAATCGCGGTCAATGGGAATGGTGACATATTTGTGTCAGAAGGGGGACGGTCCCCACGGGTTCATGCACTTGCGGCAGACGGCACCTACCTGAGCCAAGTCGGAGGGGAAGGGCAGGGACCGGGTGAGTACCAATATTATATCGACGGCCCATTCATTGGAGCAGCGGATTCTGTATACTTGTGGGCATCGTGGCCGAGCCAGATCCTGATTTATGATCCCGAAAAGTTTTCCTATGTGCGCAGCGTTCATGTAGAGGCAGATGGACCGAAAAGCATTCATTCCGTGGTCAGTGCAATCGAGGATGGGTGGTATATGGAGATGGGCCTGTTCACATTCCTGATACCCGACGATGGTCCTATGACGATCAATGACGATCGTTACAGTGAACTTATCAAAGTCAATCGAGACGGGAGCTACAGTACGGACCCACTTGGCATTGTACCGGATAGGGAAGTGATTCCTTACATGCTCGAAGGAGGAGGTCGCGTCGGCTTTGTTGGCGTTCCATTTGCCCGGTCACCGGCGTTGGCCGTCGGGCCCGATGATATGCTCTACTATGGCTGGAATGACGCGATTGAAATAGCAATTGTATCCGCTGATGGATCAATGTGTGATACCATCCGCTATGAGCACGATCCGGTGCCAATTACGGATTCAGAAATGGATGGAGCGATGCCGGAGGATCCTTTCGACTTGGGGTTATTAGGAACTCGCGAACCACACGAGACGAAGCCAGCATTTCAGACCTTTGTGGTAGATGAGATGAACCGCGTATGGATCAAGCTGAGTAGCCCCGAAGATGCGACTGAGGCGGAGTGGTTGATTCTGAGCCGAGAATCTCACGCAGTTGGCCGCACTACACTGCCAATTGCCGTGAATCTTGAGGTGGTTCGGGGCGGCCGTGCCTATGGTGTACATCAGGAGGATGGCGGCGCCCCAATGATCGTGGTTTACGAGATCCAGGAGTGATCTGGTAACACCGCTCAATAGCGGTATACGTTGACTATCTGTGGGTTGGAAAGTGCCCCAAACAAACCGGACAGATTGCCCGTATTTTGGGAGACGCGTACGGCGTTCCCTCAGGCCATCAGGACTCACAAGTAGATATGCGACTGTACTATTTTCTGACAACAATTCGTTCGGAAAGGAGTGATCAGGTTAGCCAGATAAAAACGTCCGCGTACAAGGATCCCCTCAACCCTGAAGAAAGAACTCATTTATAATATCTTCGTAGGTGATGAGCCTGACGGAGGATAGAAGTACCAAATATTATGGAAAATCAAATTCGAAACGGCTATCTCACTATTCCCTGGTATAGTAGGACGGCCGTCAGATAAGGCTACGGGGCGCTATGTAT
>VXSC01000048.1 GCA_009838195.1 Rhodothermaceae bacterium
TCTCCAAATATACGAACGGGAAAGCTAACAAACAAAAAACTGAGTACTACACGGACAAACCCAAAAAAATCTACCCACAACGCACGGAAACAAAGGGTTTGAACCTCAAAAAAACGAAACCGCCGAAGTCAGGATGAATCGTGCGGTGCCGCCGTGCGGATGAAGGCCAAAAACGCGACCATGTACGGGTCGTTTCGGCGGGAACCGGCTCCATTTCACGGCGGCGCATCGCGCCCGGACACACCTCGTCTACGGAAGGGGGGACTCTACCTGACAACAAGTTCAAGGAACACCTCAGCGGGGGAGTCCGACATCAGAAGTCGGGGATCACATACCATCGCAACGGTTGAAAATGATCCCAAAACCGCTGCCACATCGGCTCTGCGGACTTGGCGATAGAAAATATTGCATAGCGACCATGGCGTGCGAGCGTTGCGCCGATCTTCAGCAGATACAGGCGAAAGGAATGAAGATGCAGACGAGGTGCTTCGGCCTCGACCGGGTCCGGGGGCGCGGGGGCCTCCCCCGTTGCAGACGCCCCCATTGTGGGCACCAACTCCCCGGATTCGTCCAACCGCGACTCCGAGGGCGCGGGGACCTGTCGATCCGCCTGCGGTGCCGCCTCCATTGGCGGTGCAGCCGCATGAAAGAGTTCCCGTGCGATGTGAAGAAGCTGGTAGGTCAGAAGGTAGAGAAACAGACGTACGATATTTTCGGGACGGATTGGCGCAGCGTCCGCATCGTTGTGGGACAGCGGCGGTCGCTCAATCGGGGTCTCGCGGTAATGCGACTTCGGTCGTGGAGACGAAGAAAGCGACCACGTACTCACCGCCTTGATCTCGCCCTGATGCATCTCGGCCTTCCCTCGCCGACGGTACGTTGTCGCCAACTCCTGTCCCGTTGACTGCGTGGGGGAAAGATTCGTGATCAAAAAATAGAATCGGTCAAATAATTCCATGGGACGCGGCCGCACCACCGGGATCACCCGACGCGGACACTCCCACGACTGCGCTTGATAGCGCAATTCGTGGTACGTCGTCTCCAACGCGCGATGGGTCAGATACGGGGCCGCCATCCGTTCCAGTACCGAATTCTTTTTCAGACGCATCAGATAGTGGATCCCTTCGTTCTCCAACCGTGTATACAGGGCACCACTGTTGAAGCCCGCATCCATTCGAATCCGGACGCGTTCGGCTGCATGCTTTTTGACCGCATCATGGTGGGACACAATGAAGTCCGCGCAATCGGTGACTTCGCGCTGCGTGCCCGGACGCAACTGGGCGCCCAGCACATCTCCACTCTCTGCGCAGGTTGCAAACAACGGCAAGAAAATCGTATCCTTGTAATGCCCGTTATACGCGCTTCCAGACTGGGTGCCGTGGACCTCGATCGGCATCGCATCCACATCAATGACCACTTCATCGAGGCGGTTCCCCCCGTTGCGGACCCGCAGATGCTCGATGGACAGCTTCTGAAGCGCGGCCTCCAAGACGGCGCGGTTCTCCTTGATGCCAAGGATCCCCAACCGGCGCGACAAGGTTGACTGCGAGGCCATGGGACGATCTGAATTGACCACCCCATCCCCGCGTTGCAAACTCGTGGCCGCACCAAATACAGGATCCGTACGCAATGGCTCCGCCCACAAACCATCCCACCCCTGGATCAACTGCAGCTGTCCCTGCAACAGCAACGCCCCCAACGGGTGCTTGACGCGATCGGGATTCCGGGGATCGGACAACCGATCCGTCAAACATTCAAGAATCCCCGTTCGATCCATCACCGACCGCATCAGCAACATACCCGCATCCGAACTCGTCTGGTGGCGACTGTCCGCTTTCACTAGGATTGAACGGTTAAAAGGAAGAGAAAAAAGAGGCTCCGTTGTCGAGGTCATTCGTTCACCTTCAGGGTGAAAATTAGTTTAGACACTCGAACGCCTCCTAGCCCAAAGGATCCAAAAATAAAATCCGCACCCCATGCAGCATAAACCCACAAAAACAAGACATTCTACCCTTCCAAGAAACCCGCTCCGAAAAGACTCAAGCGCGTTGTGGTGAATATTAGGGGGATAGCTACATTCAAGCTTGCCTTACCAGAAGCTCTGGTCTTCCCGCTCACTCACATACCCGACACAGTATTCTGCCATCCTTCGAATTAAATCCTCCATAAGGGGCTCATCATAGGGGATCTGTAGGCTGTACTTTGTGGTTTTGTAGTTTGCCAGTTCCTCATGGAAAGGCGCGAGACATGCACTGTGCGGCGAAAAATTTATGTGCGATTTATGCGTAGAGTAGGCAAACAAGAAACGGGGCTCCACGAAGAAGGGGGTCCCCCATTTGATTACCTCTTGGGCTTCTGGGACAACACTTCGAAGAATTTTACGAAGCTTGTGTAAATGTGGCAGTGCTTCATTCGGAGCTGCCGAAATATATTTCTCGACCGTGCTGGGTCGCTGTCTTTTGGCCATGTGCTTGATTGATGATCTTCTGAGAAGGATAGATCTATTAAGTCTTCATTGGGATATAAAGAATTATGTTGTGATGAATCCCGTACCGAACTATGTGATGCATTTATCCCGTCGTGGCTGAATGATAAGGATTGGAAGCCATTCTCACAGTTTTAGAATAAAAAGAGGAGGTGCACAGACCTAATGATTCGAACGGGTTGATCCCGGCCCAGCGTTGGGCATACTACAAAGCCAGAATGTTGGAGCTAAAAGGAGTAACCCAACACGTTTCAAGGTTGCAGGGTGTACATGATCTTGTATCTTTCAGGATATGCAAATACAATGGGCTCGTTTTCCAAGGACCGCAATTCCTGCAGTCCTCTCTTTGATGCACTCCAGGGAGACTATTTAAACCCATCGAGAGTACACGTAATTCATTCATCCGGTCAATGAATTTTCAATCGAAAGAGCAGTTTGATGCGATCGTAGTTGGTTCTGGGATGTCGGGTGGGTTCGCCATGATGGAGCTTTGCCGACTCGGTCTAAAGACACTGGTTTTGGAACGGGGGCGACTCGTCAGGCACATCGAGGATTATATCACGGAGCATAAACATTCATGGGAATTACCGCACCGGGGCAGAGTACCCCCGGCTACGGCTCGCGAACACTACCCGATACAACGCAAAACCTACGTGTTTTCCGAGAGTACGCGCCATTTTTTTATGCGTGATTCGGAACATCCTTATGTTCAAGAGGAACCCTATACATGGATTCAGGCGAATGTAGTCGGCGGCCGATCCTTAATGTGGGCACGGCAGAGCTATCGACTCAGCCCTATGGATTTTCTGGCAAATCTTGAGGATGGAAATGGGGTTGATTGGCCGATACGGTATGAAGACTTGGCACCATGGTATGATCATGTGGAGAGAACGATTGGTGTGAGCGGGCAGGCAGAAGGGTTGCCTCATTTACCGGATGGGATTTTTCAGAAACCTATGGAGATGAATGTGGTGGAGCGGATGCTGAAAACACGTATAGAGGCGCACTTCCCGGAACGCATGGTTACTATCGGAAGAACAGCTACTCTCACGGAAGCTTTAGGAAATCGTCTGGCCTGTCATTATTGTGGTCCATGTGAACGAGGTTGCTCCACCAGTTCCTACTACAGTACGGTGAGCGTTGCACTCCCTAAAGCACAGGCGACTGGGAACCTCACGCTCCAACCCGACAGTTTGGTATGTCAGGTGAATTATGATGAAACGACTGGTCGGGCTACGGGCGTAGATGCAATCGATCAAAAGACTGGAGAGCGGAGGACATTCAATGCACGTGTGATCTTTTTATGTGCATCCTCAATGAATACGGCACGCATTATGTTGCTTTCCAGAAGTCGCAGTTTCCCCAATGGGATTGCAAATACCAGTGGAGTCTTGGGGCATTACCTCATGGATCATCATTATCATGTCGGGGCGAATGCGGTATTTGAAGGATATGAGGACCGATATTATCAGGGCAATCGCCCCAATGGAATCTACATCCCAAGGTTTCGGAACTTGGGGCCTCAGACGCATCATCCTGCATTTGTGCGCGGATACGGATTCCAGGGTTCAGCGAGCCGACAGGGGTGGGGGCGCGGTCATAGTATGACTGGTTTTGGAGCGGAATTCAAGCATCGGCTTCGCAGACCAGGGAATTGGAGTGCGGGATTGAGTGGATTTGGTGAAACCCTGCCACGCTATGATAACTATTGTGAGTTGGATGCAATCAAGCGAGATCAATGGGGGCTGCCTGTACTCCGGTTCCACGTAACCCGGGATGACAATGATCGAGCAATGCGTAAGGATATGATGGAGACAGCTGCAGAGATGCTGGAAGCCAGTGGAGCCAAAGAGGTCACTCCCTACGACACATGGCAGGATGCACCGGGTCTCGGGAATCACGAAATGGGAGCCGCCCGAATGGGGCGCGACCCCGAAACCAGTGTACTGAATGCATACAATCAGTGTCACGATGTCCCTAACCTGTTTGTGACCGACGGTGCATGTATGACATCCTCAGCCTGCCAAAACCCTTCGCTTACCTATATGGCCCTGACTGCGCGTGCCTGTGATTATGCGGTAAGGCAGCTGAAAAAGGGGCTGTTGTAAATGAATCCTTGAACATGGCACCCTATAAAGTCATTGCCTGCATGCTGTCAGAAGATGTGATGGAGCGTCTTCGGGGTCGTTATTCTGTTTCGGTGCGACATCTGAGAGCGTTCATTCCCGATGAGGATCTGCGTGAGGCACATGCAGTTGTAACAACACCGTACGACCGGATTGATGCCGTATTCCTTGATCGCGCCCCCAACCTCAAAATCATAGCGCAGTTTGGAGTTGGGACCGATAATATTGACCTTGAAGCGGCACAAGCACGGGGGGTCGTTGTCACACATACTCCTGGGGTCGTCGTATCCGCGACCGCTGAGATGGCTCTTGCGCTGATGTTGATGGTGTCCCGCCGATTTAAAGAAGCGGAAGGAATCCTTGGCCGGGGACCGGAAGCAATGCCACTTGGATTTGAGCTATCCGGTAAAACACTCGGTATCATTGGCATGGGCCAGATCGGTGCTGCTGTTGCACGCCGGGCACATGCATTCGGGATGAAAATTTATTATGCCAATCGCAGGCGGGCCAATCCGACGATTGAGCGTGAAACTACTGCCGCACGACGCACACAGGAGGAGCTGTTCGAGATTAGTGATGTACTCTCCCTGCATTGCAATCTCAATGCAGATAGTCGCCATTTAGTTCATGCAGCTTCATTTGAGCGTATGAAGAACTCCGCCGTCCTTATCAACACAGCACGCGCTGAAGTCGTTGATGAGGTCGCTTTGGCACATGCTTTGACATCGGGACAGATCTGGGGGGCGGGATTGGACGTATTTAGTTCAGATCTCCCCGAAGTGATCCGTTGCCACCCGAGGGTGGTACTGACTCCACACTCGGGAACAGCGACAACGCAAACACGTGAAGCAATGTCAAACTTGGTAGTTGATTCTATTGCTGCCTGTCTAACACAAGATGATCGGATCCCGAATCGCAAAATTTGAAATACTGGTTTGTTGGCTTGTGATTTTTTGCATCCCGTCAGGAGTTACCTGGGGACAAGCAGATACGCTGGATGTTGCGGGTATCTTGGAATATCTCTCGGAAGGAGATGCAGAGGCACTAGTGAGTCATGCAGAGGGTTATTTGGAACTTGCACTGTTGGAGCAACCCCGTCGCTATACCCGCTCCCAGGCGCTCTATGTTTTAGAAAAGTTTTTTCGTCAATATTCGCCTGACGGATTCAGACTTGACCACAGTATGACGCAGGGCGAAGAATGGTGGCTTACAGGATCCTATTCCGTACGCGATGAGCGTCAGGGCCTCCGCTTCTATCTGCGTTTTGGGGGAATTTTTCCAGAGTACAGACTCATGGCAATACAAGTTATCCGTTCCTGATGCAGGTCCTGTCGCGACACAGGGGTTTTGTTGGGATTGCAGTTGTATTTCTGTTGGTGATTCTGTTGGCCTGGGTTGGTCAGCAGGTGCATGTTGGGCTTGTGGGGCAGGGGAGTGAACTGCGTCAACAGGAAGCGGTCACTGCTTCGAGAGAACTGATTGAGTCTGAATTCGCGAATACTCAGAAAGCAATGAAGGTCATTGCTTCTGAAGCGGTTCGGCTGACTTCAAATCATACGTTACCGCTGGAGAGAATCCCTTCTGCCACACTGATTCAAGAGTTGGAGAGTATTCGACTTCCGGATCAATGGTCCTTGTCCATTTATGACATGGAGATGCGGCTGATTGCATGGCAGGGGGAGAGCATCCCATTGGTGGAAGAGCCACCAGTGAATCATGCCGACTGGAGGATTATAAGGGATGATGACTGGCGCACAGCACTGGTTCTCTGGGAGCCGCTCATTGTAGGGGATGCGATGATTGGTAAGATACGTGTGACACAGAATCTCTTTTCAAGGGCTCCCGTACATAATTCGGTCCTGGAAGATTATGATGTTGTAGATACGTGGAGGCGTCGCGCGAGATTGGACATTCAAGTGGCTTATGGGGATACGATTGGGGAAAATCTACTTCAATCTCTGGACGGGAAGCCGCTTGGGACCTACGTCATTACGCCGCCTTCTGAGGCCAAATTGATCGCTGCAACAGCGGTATTTTACGGCAACCTGATGGCCTTAGGTGGGACATTGTTGGTTTTGTGGTTTCTATGGGGAATTTGGCGATGGTGTCACGCGAACTTGAGCTTGACTCGCCTAGTAATCTTTGCAGCCGCACTGGGGCTGGGCCGTTTTATTTGGCTATACCTGGAAGTACCAGCAAGGTATCAGACAGGTAAGGCTCCGCTGAGTCCACTGTTCGATCCTGTACATCTGGCCTCCACACTGGGAGGTGGACTCATGCGCACAACGGGGGACCTGTTCATCAGTTCGTTGTGTGTTTTCATTTTGGGCGTGGCAGCGCTCCGATATGCCCACGCATGTTCGAAGCCGCCTAACAATCATCAGGGCATTGTATGGATCCGTTTAGGAATTGGGATCTTAGCCGGCTTGACACTGGCCTCAGTTTTGGTGGCTGTCTTGCATGCCAGCGTATTGGATTCTACACTCAGCTATATAGGGCGCAGTGAGTTAGTTCCAAGCTCTCTGGAATTGGTTGTGTATGCGTCTCTGGTTCTTTTGGCATTGGGGATTGTTCTGATCGTGTCTGCCAGTCTCACCACGGGTTTCAAAATGAAGCCAAGTCGTATTTGCCTGGGGGTTTCAGGTGCAGTAACGGTGGTGATGGTGATGGTATTGGACTGGCTTCAATGGAGTCCCTGGATATTCAGTTTGAGTTTGATGATTGCATGCCTGTACACTGCCGTGTGGGGCACGAAAGCGGATATATATCTTTGGCTTGCAGCCAGACGGGCAGTCCCTGCCGCATTGGCACTTTGTTTGTTGCTGTACCCGGTGTACTACGATGCCCTGAACCAACGTAAGCAGAACCGCGTTGCGCATGCGGTGTCCACCTTTGATCAGGCGGGTAGTCCAGAAGTATCTCTGGCGGTTCGTGAAGTGGTAGAGGAAGCGCTACGGAATCCTCGAATTCATGAACTGCTTGTGTCCGGGGGAGATCTTGAGGTGGAAGCAGACAGGTTACTGAGTGGATCTCTTCTTTCTTTGCTTGGGGCATATGATGCCAGTGTAACCTTTTTGTCCGCTACCGGTGAAGAGCTACACAGTAGCGGCAGTGCCGCATTATCTTCCGAGGCCACTCAGGACCTACTGATAGAATTAAGTACGGGAATTGAATTACAGGCCAGTAATTATACATTTGTTGAACCTCAATCAACGGGCGCTGCCCGATACCAATACGCAGGACTTGCCGCAATTGGAGAGGGTTGGGTTCTGGTTCGGGCACAACCGCATATCGTGCCCGAAGAGGCGAACACCCCGCTTTTGCGAATCCTGTCAGCTTCGGGTTCCCCCGACCTATACGAAGATTTGTCTCTGGCTTCCTATCGTAGTGGGCGGTTGGTGCACACGTTCGGGGATCGGTTTTCCAAATATCAACTAGATCCTGAAGTTGCCTCGGACGTAACCCGGAATGGATCATTATGGAGGCAAGGATCTGCGGGAGAGAGTAGCAGATACCTCACCTATTATCTCCGCAGAGACGATCATGTTGTCGCAGCACGAATGACCATTGATGGAGCGTTTGATCATCTTTACTATCTCCTTCGGCTGGTTGTTGGCGGGTTGATCCTGTGCATTCCATTTTGCACGTTCGGGTATGTGATACAGTGGAAGACCGGCCTCATCCCCCGGGCGCGTCTGAGATATCAAGACAAGGTGATGAATGCGTTCCTCTTACTTGGAGTCATTGCTGTCATCCCAGTTGGGATTGCCGGATACAATGTAGTTACGGAAGAAAATGAGAAAGCGCTTCAAAGTTGGCTCCGCCAACATCTGGAGCGTGTTGAGTCAACACTGGCACCTGAAGGGAGGATCGGAGAAAATAGTGTAGCAGCTCTTGAGCGCAGCAATATTGATTCTTTATCTGCCCGTGTTGGATTGGATCTGAATCTTTATCGTGGTACACGGCTTGTCGCAGCAAGCCGCCGTCAATTGATTGATGATCGTATCGTGGATGTACGGCTCCCAGCAGAGGTTTTTAGTGCTATTTATGGGGGTGCGGAGCGGTTTACTTTCGTGGATCACAAACTAGGTGAGTTTGAGTACACGGCGGGCTATCGTGCCATTTTGGATTCAAATGGAAATCCTGCGTACGTTCTGTCCGTGCCTACTCTGCCGGAAGCGGAGCGGATTGAAGAAGAGCGTGCGCGAACGCTCGCGTATCTGTTTGGCGCAATGCTGGGTTTGGGAATTCTGGTAATGTTCACTGGATCCGTGCTTGCTCGTGCACTTGCTCGGCCGATTGCAAGGCTGCAGCAGGGACTGGAAGAGGCTGCGCAGGGAAAATTTGAACGAGTACTGCCGGTGGAGTCACGCGACGAGGTCGGGGCACTGGTCAATACTTTTAATACGATGCAGGGGCAACTTTCAGATAGCAGGCAGAAGTTGGCCAGACAACAGCGCCAGTTAGCCTGGAGAGAGATGGCTCGCCAGATCGCCCACGAAATTAAAAATCCACTTACGCCGATGAAGCTGTCAATCCAGCATTTACAGCGCTCACTCGGAGACAAGGATCCCTCCCGGTTCAAAAAGCAGTTCCAGCGTACGACCGCTACGCTCATTGCACAGATTGACTCATTGGCCCATATTGCCAACGAATTTTCCTCTTTTGCCCGGTTACCCAGACGGAAAGTAGTAACATTGGACTTGCGCAAGGTGATGAGCGAAGCGCATGCTCTCATGCAGGCGGAGGCATCTGCTGCAGTGACGCTGGACTTACAACTTCCTGACATCCCACTGACCGTTCAAGGAGATCCGAACGAGTTGCGCCGCACCTATATCAACCTGGTCAAGAACGCATTGGAGGCAGTGAGTGGTCAGGATCAGAGAAGGGTACGTGTCACGGCCAAAGTGAAGGCAGATAAGATCATTACCGAAGTGATTGACAACGGCAGTGGGATCCCGCTGGAGGTGCAGGACCGGATCTACGAGCCCAGTTTCTCAACGAAAACAAGTGGGGCAGGGCTGGGGCTTGCCATCGCAAAGCAAGCGGTTGAGCTTTCTGGAGGGCAGATCAGCTTCACCACAGAACTGGGGCAGGGGACCACAATGCAGATTACTCTACCACTATATCCAGATGGAGCGTAGCAGGGCTCTTCTCAGGCAGTTTCACCAGAAAAGTCACGGAAACCAAAGTAGTGTAGAACATACTTGATTTTAGCAGCCTTGCCGGCTCCAAAACCTGGCATCGCCTTGATCCGCCGTTCAATTACTTCGATGGTTGCTCCATCGTTCCACAGACCTTCCGGCTTGCCATCATAGTTATCCACGAGGAAGCGTGCAACCTTCCGTGTCGTATCCGCCATCTTATTAGAGAAGCGGTGCACTGCGGGTGATTCTGCGAACGTTACTCGTAGTGCTTCCTCATTCATATCCGCAATGATAGCCAGGTCAAGATGCCCGAGGCGGTCATGTAGGCGCTTTGCTCCGGTAAAGGCAACTTCAGCACGTACACGCTGATCGAAGAGCAGACCCAGGATTGCTGCGGTAGGGCTTGCAGCAATGAAGGCATCTTCATCTTTATCTCCCGTGAGAGTTCCAGAGTCCACAAACCGTTCCAGCATTCGTCCCAATCCTCCGCCTACGGTGCTAAAGTCAATCGTTTGAAAGTGCATGTTGTTTTAGATATTGCTTTTTTTATGCCACGAGGTGCCACTTGGGCCGTCCTTAATTTCAATGTTCATCGCGAGTAGTTCATCACGAATTCTGTCAGCTGTAGAAAAGTCGCGCGCTTTTCGTGCAGCTGTACGTGCTTGGATCAGCTGTTCAATCACGTTTGTTTGTGGATCCGATGACAATTCTTGTTCGAGATTCTCGCTGGCTGCTGAGACCCCATTTTGGGCCGTACCCTGAAGCTCTGCAGTTTGAGGTACAATACCCAACAAGTCTGAAACCTCTTTCATGAACTGATAGCTTCGGGTGCCGAGTTCATTCTTGTGCTTTCGGATTGTACGCACGCCGTCTAACGCCTGAGCAATTGCAGCAGGCGTATTTAGATCGTCAAGTAATGCATTCAGAACGGCTTGGCGTCTGCTTTCAAGGCTTTCCGCAACGACAGCTGCATCTTTTGTGCCGCGGTCGTGTGCCTCTTTCACCATTTCAAAGGCTTCTTGAAACCGTTTTACATGTCGTTCGCTGTCCCGAAGTGTTGCAAAAGTGAAGTTAAAGGGCTTACGGTATTGTCCGCTGATCAGTGCGAGGCGCACTGCGAGCGGGGGAACACCACGCTCATGTACTAGGTTTTTGACAGTGAGAAAATTCCCAAGTCGCTTGGCCATTTTTTTCCCTTCTACCTGAAGGAAGCGCGTGTGCACCCAATGTCTGGAGAATGTACGTCCAGTCAATGCTTCTGCCTGGGCAATCTCGCATTCGTGATGCGGGAAAATCAGATCTTCTCCCCCGGTATGCAGGTCAATTTCATCTCCAAGGTAGGCCTGTGCCATGACTGAGCACTCGATATGCCATCCGGGGAATCCCCATCCCCATGGACTGTACCATTGCATCAGATGTTCTGCATCTTTTTTCCATAGTGCAAAATCGCGCGGATCTTTTTTTTCGGGATCTACGACCACATCACGTACCGCAAGTTCCAGTGCTTCTGCAGCCTTATTGCCGGAAAGTTTTCCGTAGTCCGGGAAGCTTTCAACTGAGAAGTACACACCGGATGATGTTTGGTACGCAGTTCCGCAGGATAAAAGTCTCTCGATAGTTTGGATCTGCTCCCGGATATGTTCGGTCGCCCGAGGCTGGACATCCGGCTCCAACAGATTCAGCGTCTGCCAGTCAGATTGAAGGGCAGACGAGTAGTGGCGGCTCAGGTCCCATACGTTTGCGAACCGGTTCCCCTCGGAGGATCGCAGTGCACGAGCCATCCGGTCTTCCCCGGAGGAGTCCATGGTGTCGTCATTGGTGAGATGCCCCACGTCGGTGATATTCGTGACATAGGTTGTCTTCCAGCCAAGTGCCCGAGCAGTTCGCAAAATAAGGTCTGCGGTCAGAAAAGACCGGAAGTTGCCGATATGTGCATAGGAATAGACTGTTGGGCCGCAGCTGTAGAAGCGTAAATGATCGGGTTCAATCAGAGACAGAGGCTCAACCTTGCCGGTAAGGGTGTTGAAAAGTCGGAATTCTCGGTTCATTAGGACACGCCGAAGGCACTGCTCTAACGTAATTGCGGCCTCTGTGTGCCACTCAGGGCCGCCTCAATACCATGGTTAAGAATCATTTGCAGGCTGGTTTGCACGGCTCCAGTAAACCTTGGTAGATCATTCAGTGAGATTCCCCATAGACTCTGATCGGACAAAACCTCCTGCACAAAGCCTGGAATCAAGCGATCTTCTACTGGCCACCAATCTCGAAATTGCTCTGCATGATCATCATGAATGGGATGCAGAGTGTCTTGGAATCGACTGTAGATCGTGCCATCAGACTCCGAAAATCCCCGCATGAATCGAAGCCATGCTGCAAAGCCTAGTGCGATATGACCGGGAGCGGGTCCAGCAGGATACATCTCATAATAATTCACAAGGGTTGGTACAGCCCGGTGTCGAAGTTTTGTTGTTGTTTGAAGAGTAATGTCAATCAGACGGTGGTGCATGTAAGGATTTTGCCATCGCTGGAGTACCTTATCAATGTATGGGGCCACGGTAGCAGGATCGACTGGCAATACGGGACCAATCTCATCTCGTAGAAGTGACTCGATAAATTTGCTGACTGCCGGATGAGTCATGCTATCCAGTACGGTTTCACATCCTGCCAAAAGCCCTACAGGTACAGAGAGCGTATGCCCCCCGTTGAGCAAGCGGATTTTTCTCGTTCGATAAGGGGAGATATCCGGGGCGATAACGACGCCATCAGCACCCTTGGAAAAGCCCAGTTTATCATGCAGAGTCTCGTCTCCCTGAATAGCCCAGAGCCGGTACGGTTCACAGACCGTAAGAAGCTCATCCTTGTAGCCGAGGCGGGAGTATGCAACCTCCAGTTCAGTCTTTCCAGGCAATCCAGGTACAATGCGATCCACTAGGGTGTTGCAGAATAGGATCGAATGCTGAAGCCAATCGGCGAAGCGTGCTTCCAGACTCCAGCGCTGTGCCTGTTCGATTACCAGGTCACGTAGCAGGTCTCCATTGTTATCAATCAACTCACAGGGCAGGACGGTCACACGACTTGAATTCGCATAATCAAAAAATTCTGCACGCGTATATAGCAGAGCACAAAGTCGTCCGGGGAAGGACTGTGGGGAGGACTGCAGATCATTGTTCTGGAGAGAGAGGCCGATTTCCGTCGTGTTGGAAAGGATGGTTTCCAGATGAGGGCTTTTTGCAACAGCGAGCACTTCGTCCCAGTGGTGACTGGCAGACAGGGCGCGGCTCACGGAGGTTACCGAATGAAATTCATCAATCAATTCGCCCTTCCAACGCCCGCGAGTCCATAGGGTGTAGCGTCCTTTTTGATCGTTCAACAGTTCAGCACGGCCGCTGGGGGTTGAGGCAACCATTACGATACGGCCATCATAGGCTCTGGACTTACGAGCCTCGTCAACCAAGCAATCTGCAAAGGCTCTTAAGAAACGACCGGTTCCGAACTGGAGTATTTTCTCTGCCACGTTACGTTCTTCTTGGTTATTCGAGGAAAAGATCAGGTAACCACAGGCTCAAGCCAGGGAAGTAGGTGACCACCATAAGTGCCACGATCATTGCAATGAAGAAGGGTAGAAGTGGACGGGTTACATCTGAGATTCTAGTCCCTGCCACCCCGACACCAACAAAAAGCACACTTCCCACCGGTGGTGTACATAGTCCGATACAGAGATTCAGAACGATGATGATTCCAAAATGAATGGGATCAATTCCCAATGTGGTCGCAATTGGCAGGAAGATGGGAGTAAAGATGAGCACAGCGGGCGTGATATCCATAAAAATGCCCACGCACAGCAGGATCACATTGATGAGCAGTAGAATGACAATCCCGTTATCGGTTAAGGCCAAGAGCGATTCTGTGAGCTGTTGTGGAATATTGACGTAGGCCATGATCCATGACATGCCAACTGAGGTTGCAACGAGAAGTAGGACAACAGCCGTTGTGCCGCTGGCATCAATGAAGATTTGAGGAAGGTCCCGAAAGGTGATTTCCCGGTAAATCAGAGCAAGGATCAACGCATACAGTACGGCGACAGCTGCCGCTTCTGTAGCGGTAAAGAAGCCAGCGACAATGCCACCCATGACGACCACGAGTAGGGTTAGGCTAGGGATTGCGTCTAAAAATCGCCACAAAACTGTTCTAATCCCAGAAGTTTGCGCAGCACCGTATCCTCGTCGAAGCGCAATGATCGCAGCAACCGCCATCAGCGAGAGTCCGACCAGGATTCCCGGGAGATAACCGGCCAGAAACAATGCCGCGATGGAGACACCTCCACTGGCAAGTGAATACACAATCAGGATATTGCTGGGGGGAATCAAGAGTCCTGTGGTAGCCGAGGTAATATTCACGGCAGCAGTATAGTTGCGATCATATTGATCCTTCTCCATTTGAGGGGTCATGATTCCGCCGACTGCAGAGGCGGCTGCCACAGCGGATCCAGAGATAGCTCCGAAGAGCATAGATGCTAGGATATTCACGTGCGCAAGTGCTCCAGGCAAAAGACCAAGAAGAGCGCGTGCAAAATCAATAAGTCTTCGAGCCATCCCGCCCCGGTTCATGATCTGACCAGCTAGAATGAAGAACGGGATCGCCAGTAAAGCAAAGCTGTCTAACCCTGTCGCGATGCGTTGTGCTTGTGTCGTGAGTGAGGGCCATGTTCCCATGGTGACCAGCATGGTAGCCAGAGTTGCAAGCCCAATACTGTAGGCAATCGGAACCCCAATCAGGAGCAGTCCCACAAAGGAGACTACAAGTACGACAATTTCAACGGTTTCCATTACGAAGTTCGTTTACCTCGTCCATGAGGTCCAGGATTGCGTACCAGGCAATGAATAACCCACTGAGCGGGACTGCGAGATACACGTATCCAAGCGGTAACTGCAGGCTGGCGGATGTCTGACCAAGTGTGAGCATGACCCACACCAGCCGCAGTCCTCCGGCAAATAGGGCGGCTAATGCAAAAATGAGCACGAAGGATTCAATCACGATGCGTAGAATATGTGCACGATTCCCTGTGAGCTTTCCCGGTAAGAGATCAACGCTGAGATGCATTCGACGACCCGCAGCGTAGGCGGCACCGATGAGTCCCACCCAAATCATCAGATACCGTGCCACCTCCTCTGTCCATGAACTGGGATCTCCCAAAATAAAACGTGTGAACACCTGCCAGAGCACATCCAGGACCAGCACGGCCATGAGTAACGCAACAAGTGTCGATAGAGACCGATCCAGTACTTTTCGAGTGTGAGTCATGCAGTATTGGAGGTTGTCATTCAGAGGAGAGGGAATCATTCGAGCAGTTTCCCAGCGAATCACAAGGTACGGTCGCACGGATTTGTTTAATCAAGGTGAAGATTTCGGGCGTATCTCGGTACTCGTCATATAGGGGTAATACTCGTTCCACGAAGGGTTCTTTGTTAGGATAGATAACTTCCACGCCAGCTTCCTGTACTTTTTGTAAGGCTTCGTCAGTCGCTGCCTTCCAAAGCTTTTTTTGGTATTCAGCAGACTCATCTACTGCTTGTTGGACCCAAGATTGTTGTTGCAGATTCAGGCGTTCCCATATGATGGTACTGATTAACAATACGTCGGGGAGCCCAGTATGCTCATCGAGGGAATAATATTTGCATACTTCATAGTGCCTGGACGTGTAGAACGAGGGCGGATTATTTTCTGCACCATCAACCACACCCTGTTGAAGTGCAGTGTAGAGTTCTCCCCATGCGATCGGAGTTGCAGATCCTCCCAGGCTGTTGACCATTTTCACCTGTGTTGTACTCTCAAGCGTACGAATTTTTAGCCCTTCTAGGTCGCTGGGCGAGTAGATCGGTCGGTCTTTAGTATAGAAGCTTCGGCTTCCAGCGTCGTAATAAGTGAGACCCCGCAACCAATACCGCTCACTTGACAACAGGATTTTTCGCCCAACTTCTCCTTCGAGGACGTTATAGCGGTGAATTTCGTTACGAAATAAGTACGGTAAGCTGAGTACTTTGTATTCCGGTGCAAACCCCTCAAGTACCGCCGAAGCAACCTTTGTCATACCCAAGCTCCCGAGTTGCAGAAGTTCTAGGAGCTGGCGCTCCGTGCCTAGCTGCTGGCTTGGATAGATTTGGATCTGCAGAGTACCACCTGACAAGCTATCCAATCTCTCTTGCATGAAGACCATGGCATGGTGGACGGGGTGATTGGTGTCAAGTCCATGACCGAGTTTGATGACTTCCACAGTCCCCGTTTGGGCACAGCCGGCTGAAATGAAAAGCATAAAAATTGTGATTCGTCCCAACATCGGTTCTCGTATCAAGTACACGTTACTGTGTTCTATTCTATTTTACATTTTTTCACAACGACCGAAGGTGACAGACAAATATGATGCTCTTGCAAACCCTCCTCCAATCTGAAAAATGTCGTCCTGGACACTCCTTGGGCGATGTCCGTCTCCAAACGAAGGGGTTTTGCAAGAGGATCATATGAATTCAGTTCATCTCTGAAATAATACCATCTTTGTCTATCTTGGGACGCGCTCATACGGAAAGGCCTAGAGTGAATTGAAAATTTACAAAGCGTGAAGGATCAATCCTAATTATATGGTGAAAAACCGTATTCTACGGTGCAATTTACTCTATGATGGTTAGGTGTGGATTGCAAAGGTTCTTGAGAAGCAGCCGGAGAGAATTTTCCTTGAACTTCGGAGATGGATGTGTATCTTGAGTGCACACGGAGTGTTGTAGTCAGTGCGCGCAATGACACGACAGGAGATGAGAATAATCACAATCCTACCTCTGTTCACGCTCGTGTTCAGCGCATCTTTGGCTGAGCAGCGGGAGCCGATTTGGACGGCCCAAGTGACAGGGCGCTCAGATCAAGTTAATTCCGTGTCTTTTTCCCCAGATGGGACTATCTTAGCTTCGGGGGCAGATGATTGGCGCGTCCGTCTGTGGGATATCAGTTCGGGGCAGGAATTGGAATACTTCATGAGACATATGGCTCCGGTTACTTCGGTGGCATTTTCTCCAGACGGAACTCAGTTAGCCTCTTCGTCAGGTATTGGTCGTTTGAAAAATGGGCGTAGAAGTACAGATCAGTACGATGTTCTATTGTGGGATATAGCCACAGGGAAAGAGCTGCAACGCTTTATGATACCCGGAGCTTTTTCTGGGAGAGGGATTTCTCTGGCGTTTTCTCCAGACGGATCCCAGTTGGCCTGCGGGTCAGAGGATGGGGGAATCTACTTGTGGGATATATCTTCAGGACAAATGCTGCATACGATGCCAGCATTTTTCTGGTTCGCTTCTTCCGTAGCATTTTCTCCAGATGGGGCGCAGGTGGTTTCTGGAGGTTGGGGAGGCACGATACCCAGTATTAGTTTCTGGGATGTGGCTACTGGTGAGAAAGTTCGCAGCTTCACACACACAGGGGGTAGACAAAGTTATGTGTATTCAATGACGTTTTCTCCAGATTGGACTCAGTTAGCTTCTGGCTCGGGTAACTATTTTATTAATAGCGAATTTGACGACCACAGTATCCGTCTGTGGGATGTGGCTACGGGAACCGAATTGAGACGAATCATTGGGCATTCAGGCTCTGTTTCTTCTGTAGATTTCTCGCCAGACGGGAATCGATTGGTTTCAGGGTCCGAGGACTCAACTGTTCGCATTTGGGATGTAGAAACAGGACAAGAATCTGGTCATCTAAACCATGGTTCCAGTGTTTCTTCTATAGATCTTTCGAGTGATGGTCAATATTTAGCATCAGCTGGTGGGAATGAGATCAAATTATGGGACTGGGATGCCGTAGGCACTATGGTGAAGGAGGAATTTCCAAGTACAGAAAGCTCATTGACCTATTATCCCAATCCCGCCGCTGCATTCGTTACCATTGAATATTCATTATTGAATGCGGGTCATGTACAACTTTCGGTGCATGACCTTCTTGGGCGTGAGGTCAAAACGGTGATAAATACGATTCAGGAGGCGGGTTCGCACAGATTTCAGATAACAACCGATCAGCTTCCGAGTGGAATGTACCTTCTGCAATTTATTTCAGGCGAGGTACACACTGCACACCCGTTGATTGTGCACCGATATTGGACAAATTAGGTTTGTATAGCCAAGGTTTCAGGATGATTGTTTCGTGGATTTCCAAGATCAGAGTAGAATAACTTGCTTGGGTACAGCAATGATAACTACTTCCCTTGGTTTATCCTCTGAAAAGGAAGATAGTGACCGGTCTAGTAACGCTAATTTTCTATGTATGTCCTATTGAGTCAAGTGCTTTTACTGAATTAGACAGAAGGCTCTCTTGCATATCGGTCCACGATGAGTTTTTCCGTGTTTTCTTTTATGAGACTCTTGTACTTGCATGATCAATTGTGGCTGTGGTTGCGTGATTTAATCGAGGCGGTAAAGCAGGCTACGATATTACTTCCAGACCACTGACGATTTATGAGAGAATTTCTTGACGAGAATTTTTTACTTCGCAATAACGCAGCGGAAATACTTTATCACGAGTACGCCGCAGAGATGCCGATTATTGATTATCACTGTCATTTGCCGGCAGAAGACATTGCGATAGACCGGAGATTTCCAAATCTAACGCATGCGTGGCTAGAGGGGGATCATTATAAGTGGCGTGCAATGCGCATGAATGGCGTTCATGAAGACTATTGCACTGGCCCTGCATCGGACTGGGAAAAATTTGATGCCTGGGCACGCACTGTCCCCTACACGATCATGAATCCACTGTATCACTGGACACATCTAGAATTACGGAGATATTTTGGGATTCAAACTCTATTGGAATCCTCGTCATCTGAAAAAATCTATGACCAATGCACAGAGCTCTTGCAAACCTCAGAGTACAGCTGTCGTGCATTATTGAATCGAATGAACGTACATGTTGTGTGCACGACCAACGATCCGACTGAGGATCTTTCTGCGCATGCTGTGATTGCTCAGCAGAGTCAGAGACCGGTGGTTGTACCTGGATTTCGGGCCGATAAGGCATCTCAGATTCGCGATCCACTAGTGTGGTGTGAGTATATCATTGCCCTCGGCGAGGTTGCAAATCTGAGTATCACTTCCCCAGAGGATCTATTGGAAGCATTGCAATTGAGGCACGATTTTTTTGCCGAAAACGGGTGCATGGTCAGCGATCATGGGGAGGAAGAGTTGTTTGCTGAAAACTATACATCTGCGGATATTCAGCGAATTTTCGACCGTACGCTGAAGCAAGTTCATCCGTCAGACTCAGAGATCGCTGTATTTAAGAGTTGGTTGCTGTACGAACTGGCAAAGATGGACCATGCGGCCGGATGGACCCAGCAATTCCACCTTTCTGCTTTGCGGAACAACAATTGCCGTGTTCCTCGGCCAGACAGCGGCTACGATTCGATTGGCGATTTTGCAATCGCGAAGGGTATTTCCCGCTTTCTAGACCGGCTTCACGCAACCGGTCAATTGGCCAGGACCATTCTATATTCGGTGAACCCAACTCACAACGAGGTTTTGGCCTCCATGTGTGGTAATTTCTGTGAACATCCCATCGCTGGGAAAATTCAGTTTGGGACCGCGTGGTGGTTTATGGATCAGATTGACGGGATGGAACGCCAGTTAACAGCATTTGCAAACATGGGGTTGCTAAGCCATTTCGTTGGCATGCTTACCGACTCCAGAAGCTTCTTGTCTTTCCCGAGGCACGAGTACTTCCGCCGCATTCTCTGCAGCATGATCGGAGTACAGGTTCACAATGGTGAGCTTCCGTATGATTTGCCTTGGTTGGGGAAAATCTTGCAGGATATCTGCTATAATAACGCCCGCGATTTTTTCCGTTTTCCTCTTCCAAAGGAGGTGAAGTTGAACCTGTGACATGTTGGGTCCCTGACAGGTGATCTGTTTCTGGATCCGCAATTCTTCTTCAGGGTACATATTCAACGGCAAAAAAACAACATCATCAGATGAATTCCGAACGAGAAATTTTTGCAGTGGGTTACAGATTAAAGGCAGTTGCGAGGAGTACTCAGATCTGTGCTTCGTAAGATACCTCGACCTGACTTCGGCGGTTACCTCGCGTACAGGGGTACTGGGTCGGGATTTTTGGAAA